>CAXGVD010000223.1:0-5041 GCA_964012695.1 uncultured Opitutia bacterium | reverse complement strand
CCGGCAAGTCGGTGCCGCCGTCGATCGGGGGGAAGACGGGGTCGGTCAAGTCCGTGGGAGATGCAGGTAATTCCGGCGTAGTGGCGTCTCCGGGCAGGGCGGAGGGCAAGCCGGCGTCGACGTCGATGCCGCTAGGTTCTTGCGTGGGCTCGAAATCGTCGGGACGGGAACCGTCGACCACGCCAGCGGGAATGACGACGGGCTCGGGCGGGGTTTCGGGAAGAACGGGCGTCTCAGGGAGAGCGGGGGCGGCAAGGTCGATTTGGGTGCCGTCGGAACGCCAAGTCAATTCTTTGCCGTGGCGTTCGCCGTCGGTGTAGGCGCGGACATACATTTTTTGTCCGTTAGGCCACCAACGGGTCACAAGCCCATGCCACTTGCCTTCGTGATACTCGCGTTCGAAGCTTTTTTGTCCATTGGTGAACCAGCGCGTGCTTTTACCGTGCCTCTTACCGTTCCTCCAGCTTTCGTCGAGGGCGACAAAATTTCGACCGTTCGCTGACTCTACGGTCTGCACGCGTCCGGTGAAGGGCTCTTGGGCAAAAGCCCGAAAGAGTAGGCCGTAGCGGCGCTCGAAGTAGGTGTCGTACTCCTCGGCCTTGACTTGTACGAGGTCACCTTCGACGGACCGGAAGACGCCGGTTCCTTCGGTTCGGTATGTATTGGGTCCGCACGAGGAGAGAACCAAAGTCAAGACGAAGGCAAGGGAAGCAATGAGCGTTTTCATCCGTGCAAAGCCTAGGAATTAGGGTACACAAAGCAAGAAGGAAGGCACTGATGTTGGTCCATATGAAAAATATGGCGGGAGTGTGCCAAAATGGAAAAATCCGGTTTTTGCACAGTAAAAATCGTAATTGAATTGCTGCGCCGTCGATTTTACGTTTTCTGCACGAGGTTCGCCGTGCAGGCGACACCTGTTGTTAAAAACCTTAGTACATAAGCACCGAAAAGATCACCTTCGATGGACAACCTTGTCTACTGGATACCTGCGACGGGGGCGGTGGCGCTCCTGTTCACCTTTTGGAAAACTTCCCAAGTCAGTGCGGCTGACGCGGGCACGGAGCGCATGAAGCGCATCGCGGCGAGCATTCAGGAAGGGGCGATGGCCTTCCTGAAGGCAGAGTACCGCGTGCTGGCGGTCTTCGTGCTGGCGGTGACCGCGTTGCTGGCCTGGAGCGGTTCGGCAAACGAAGGGTCTCACCCATTGGTTGCAGTCTCCTTCGTGGTAGGCGCCTTTTGCTCGGCTCTTGCGGGCTTCCTCGGTATGAAGGTGGCGACGAAGGCTAACGTCAGGACCACGAACGCCGCTCGAGACGGTTTGGGCAAGGCGCTGGAAGTAGCCTTCTCCGGCGGTGCCGTTATGGGGCTTGGCGTGGTTGGACTCGGCATACTGGGTCTGGGAGGTTTGTTCGCCTTCTTCGGCAACCACTTCGACGGCCTAGCGAACATCGCCGCTCTCAACGGCAGCGAAACCTTGGCCGTACTCACTGGCTTTTCCTTCGGAGCGTCCTCCATCGCCCTTTTCGCCCGTGTGGGCGGGGGTATTTATACCAAGGCGGCGGACGTGGGAGCGGACCTCGTGGGCAAGGTGGAGGCGGGCATTCCCGAAGACCACCCGCTCAACCCGGCCACCATCGCAGACAACGTGGGCGACAACGTGGGCGACGTGGCGGGCATGGGCGCGGACCTGTTCGAGTCCTATGTGGGCTCCATCATCGGAGCGATGGTGCTGGGTGCCGCCATGGCGACGAATGCGACTGGTTTGAATAATTTTCTCGGGGGTCTTTCTCCCGTGTTCCTGCCTCTCATTCTTGGGGCCTTGGGCATAGGTACCTCCATTCTCGGGACTTTCTTCGTGAAGGTGCGCGAGGGCGGCGACCCGCAACGCGCTTTGAACGTTGGCGAATTCGGTTCCTCCGCCGTGATGGTGTTGGCGTCCTACTGGGCCATTCACAAGTTTCTACCCGAGTCATGGATCCTAAACGACGTAGAGTATACCGCCACGGGCGTGTTTTGGGCTACCGTCATCGGCTTGGGCGCGGGGCTGGCAATAGGCCTCATCACCGAACACTACACGGGCACACACAAGAAGCCGGTGAGGGCGATCGTGGAGCAGTCGGTAACGGGTTCCGCCACCACAATCATTTCAGGTCTCGGCGTGGGCATGATTTCCACGACATTTCCCATCCTCGTCATCGCCGCCTCGGTGATCGGAGCCTATGAATTGGCGGGCCTCTATGGCATCGCCATCGCCGCCGTGGGGATGCTCTCCAACACGGGCATACAGCTCGCGGTGGACGCCTACGGCCCTATCTCTGACAATGCCGGCGGCATCGCCGAAATGTCTGAACTACCTTCAGAGGTCCGCCAGCGGACTGACAAGCTTGACGCCGTCGGCAACACCACAGCCGCCATAGGCAAAGGTTTCGCAATCGGCTCGGCTGCCCTCACAGCTTTAGCCTTGTTTGCCGCCTTCAAGGAAACGGCGGGCATCGATGTCATCGACGTGTCCAACCCCAAGGTGATGGCGGGCCTCTTCGTGGGCGCCATGCTTCCCTTCCTCTTCAGCGCCCTCTCGATGAATGCAGTAGGACGGGCCGCCATGTCGATGATTCACGAAGTTCGTCGCCAGTTCCGGGAGATTCCCGCCTTGAAGAAAGCTTTGTCGGTGATGCAAAGCAACGAGGGCAAGGATACGGACGACTGGCCGGAGGAGGACAAGAAGGCCTTCGAGCAAGCTATTGAAGAAGCCGAGTACGGGGAATGCGTCTCCATTTCCACTAATGCCGCGATTCGCGAAATGGTGGCCCCGGGAATGGTTGCCGTATTGACGCCCGTAGCGGTCGGCTTTCTTGGAGGAGCGACCATGCTCGGCGGGTTACTCTGCGGCGTTACCGCCTCGGGCGTACTTCTGGCACTCTTCCAGTCCAACGCTGGCGGAGCTTGGGACAACGCCAAGAAGATGATCGAGGAAGGTTACGAGGTTAACGGCGAAAAGCTAGTAAAGGGCTCCGAAGCACACAAGGCCGCCGTTGTGGGCGACACCGTTGGCGACCCACTCAAGGACACCTCCGGCCCTTCTCTCAACATTCTGCTCAAGCTGATGTCCGTGGTGGCACTAGTTCTGGCCCCTATGCTTTGAGCGGACGAGCGTCGCTCAGCTTCACTCGACCACGCCTGCGGATCAACTGGCTTCGCCCGCCAATTCGGCAAAGGCGCGTCTTTCCTCGATGGAACCCTTGAAGTAGGCGGTACCTGCCACGAAGACATCCACCCCCGCCTCGATGCACAGGGGCAGGTTTTCAGGCGTCACGCCGCCGTCCACTTCCAGCAGAAAGCGCCGCCCCCCCGCCTGCCGAAGCTCGTTCAGCCGACGAACCTTTTCGAGAACCTCGGGCTTGAAGACTTGGCCGCCGAAACCAGGTTGCACGGTCATGCAAAGGACAAGGTCAACTTCATCCAAGAAGGGAAAGACGGCTTCAACTGAGGTTTCCGGATTCAGAACGATGCCCACCCGCTTGCCGAGGGCGCGTATGCGGGCGAGGGAAGCGGCATGATCATAGTCGGGCTCGACGTGGATGGAAATCAGGTCCGCGCCCGCCTCTGCGAATGCGTCGAGGAAGCGGTCCGGATTCTCCATCATGAGATGAACGTCGAGGAAGGCTTTGGCGCGACGGCTCAGGTCGGCTACGGTTTGGGGGCCGAAGGTGACGTTGGGAACGAAGTGGCCATCCATCACGTCCACGTGGACCCAGCGCCTCCCGTCGTTTTCGACTTCCGCCAAGGAGCCCGCGAGGTTGCCATGGTCTCCCGCGAGGATGGAGGGAGCCAGGAGGCGAGGGCGAGCCAACTGGTTGAAAAAAGCGGCGTGGTCGTTCACGAAGTAGAGTGGCTGACGCTGAAGGCGATTTTGCGGGCAAGTTCCCGGGAAGCGGCCATGAGAGGCTGACGAGAGAAGGGTGAAGCCGTGAGGGTTTCTCGAAGGGTGGAGGCGTGAGCCCAGAAGGACAGGTCCTTGAAGAAGGTTCGGTTGCCGGCGACGGCTTGCAGGGTGGCCTCGGCGTGAAGCCCCATCCGGAAGCCCGCGGCCAAGGTGGTGTCGTCCGAGCGAAAAGCCTCCGGCGTCCTCTCGTAATCGGTGAGGCAAACGGTCAGGACGACGTCCGCATCATTGGCCGAGTTGGCCAGACGCAGGCGTCCTTGTCGGAGGATTTCCTCGCGAAGGGCGCGACTAAGGAGGGGTCCGGTCTGCGGGGCGAGGGAATCGTTGCGGACAACTCGGACATGAACGGAATCGAAAGGCAACTCCTCGCCGGGGCCGAGCACGTAGCGACAACCGAAACTCGCGAAAAGGCACAAACTCAACGCCGGAAGAACGACCTTCGACAAGACCCGCCAAAGGATTTGCCAAGGGCGTGTCATTCCTTGGCGCGCAGTTCCCTCATCCGGGCTTCGGCAGCTCGCCCGGATTCCGACTCCGGAGCGATGGTGGCAGCGTCCCCGTAAAACTGGAGAGCGGGACCATCTCCGAGTTCGCGCCAGCGCACGATAAAGTACTTGCCGTACTTCTCCACATATCGGCCCACTCGCAGCTTGCTGGCGGACAAGACTTCGCGCATGCGCTTGCGCCCTTCGGATGCCTTCACGATACGTTCCTTAGCGGCGATTTGCCTCGCCTTGTAGGCTTGTTCGGTTTCGTGGCGGGACTTGGGCGGCGGCTCCTCATACAGGATAAGGTAGTCCTCGTAGAAATTGAGGGCCTTGAGTGTGGCCCCTTGGTCATAGGCGGGACCGGCCACGAGAGACTCGTGAATCACCGCCAAGTCGAAGTAGGCTTTTTCGCAGTAGTGGCTGTCGGGGTACAGGTTCACGAGTCTTTCCAAGGCGTCTATGGCTTCTTCCTCCTTGCCGTCCTTACGCGAGATTTCAGCGAGGGCCGAGAGAGCCCGGGGGGCATATTTGGGACCGCGGGCTATACGGGCGATTTGGTTGAGCCTGTAGAGGTCTTGGCTCACGCTGCCGAATCTCGGTATGATTCCCC
>CAXGVD010000222.1:0-5054 GCA_964012695.1 uncultured Opitutia bacterium | reverse complement strand
CGGGTAAGGACGTCCTCTTCCGCATTAAACGCGCTTGGAGCCAAACCGAAGAAGCCAAAAACGACGTTCAACGCAAACGGGCCCACAACCGCTTCATCAAGCACCGGGACATGCTCGCCCCCATCTTCAAGAAGTGCTGCTTCAAGCTCAAGGTCTTCGAAGACTTTATCGAGCAAATCAACCCCGACCTCAAGATCATCTCCCGTCACATCCGTCACCTCGCCATGGCCAAGAAGGACTCCGTCCGGGTGAAGCGCAAAGGCGTCAAGATCGACAAGGTGAAGAAGGAACTTGAAGTACATCGGAATAAATACCGGATGGACCCCGAGGACCTCGTCGAACTCATCCGTAACGTTCGCCGCCGCATGAGGGAAGCTCACAGGGCCAAGACGGAAATGGTCGAAGCTAACCTCCGCCTCGTCATCTCCATCGCCAAGAAATACACCAACCGCGGACTCTCTTTCCTCGACCTCATTCAGGAAGGCAACATGGGCCTCATGAAGGCCGTGGAAAAATTCGAATATCGCCGAGGCTACAAATTCTCCACCTACGCCACCTGGTGGATTCGCCAGGCCATCACCCGTTCCATCGCGGACCAAGCCCGCACCATCCGCATCCCCGTCCACATGATCGAGACCCTCAACAAGGTCATGCAAATCCAGAAGCAACTCCTTCAGGAACTCGGACATGAACCCACCGCCGACGAAGTGGCCATCGAGATGGGCCTGCCCGTGGACAAGGTGCAGAACATCATGAAGATGGCCCAGCAACCCATCTCCCTCCAAAGTCCCGTCGGCGACAGCGACGACACCAACTTCGGCGACTTCATCGAAGACAAGTCCGCCGAAAACCCCTACGACATGACCGCCTTCTCCCTCCTTCGGGAGAAAATCATGGACGTCCTCGACTCCCTCACCGAGCGCGAGCGCAACGTCCTCTCCCTTCGCTTCGGGCTAAAAGACGGCTACAGTCGGACTTTGGAGGAAGTCGGGCGCCAATTCCAAGTCACACGTGAACGCATCCGCCAAATCGAAGCCAAAGCCCTCCGCAAAATGCGCCACCCCACCCGAATTCGCCAGCTCCACGGCTTCTTCGAGGCCGACCAAAGCTCCGTCAACAAACCCAAACCCGAAGCCCTCCGCCAGCTCGGCCTCTGAGGAACGGCCCCTCTCTCCCTCTTCATCCTTTCCACCCATCCGCGCCTACAAAAAAGTTGCGCGGCCGCACCCACGCCAATATCTTTCCCATCATGAACTTTACACACGAATCCCCCCTCGCTTTCATCGGAAACTTCGGAGGCGGCGAGATGATTCTCATCTTCCTCATCGTACTTCTTCTATTCGGAGCCAAGAAGGTACCCGAGCTTTTCCGTTCCCTCGGCAAAGGCATGAACGAGTTCCGCAAAGCCAAGAACGAGTGGGACAGCGACATCAGTGAGGTTATGAACCAAGACCCCATCGAGGACCATGACTTTAAGGCCGCCCAAGCCCAAGCCAAGACCGAGGAACACGAAGAAGATCCCCACCACGAAGATGTCGTCCACCACGAAGGCGAAAAACAAACCGCCTCCTGAATTGCCGAAGGCTGCCTGCCTGCGTTCAAATAAAACCGGCACGAGACGCCCCGGTCACTGTTTCGCCAGACATCGTTTATACTTACCCCTTCCGAGTGAAATTAGCGGTCGCTGACGCGACATAATACAAACCCATCGTAGGCCTGCGTAGGTTGAGGCCCACGATTCTTGCCGAGTCGTCGACTACGCGACATTTAAGCAGCTGTTCGGATGAGACGTTCCTGTCCCGCCCCGAAACGCTTGAATCCGAGAGCTTGAAACTTCGACAAGCTACCCGCCCGCCAAAACCGGCCGGAAGCCCTTGGCCCCCAACCACTCCACCACCGCTTCCCGACGGTCCCCCTGCAACTCCCAACGGTCCTTTAGGATGACCCCGCCCGTGCCCAAACTTCTCTTCAGATCGCGCAAAGTCTCGCGCCCCTCCGCCCGCAACAGGTGAGGTGGAAAACCCCGCAAAGTCGTCACCGTCTTGCCACCGCGCCCAGCCTTTTCACGCCGTACCTCTATACGGGCACCTTTTCCCAAGTTCTTCTCCGGAGCCGGCTTCGGCTGGATGGAAACCGGAGAAGGTTCCGTCTCCGGCAAGCCCTCTCCACTCAAGGCCAAGAAAGGATTGTTCGCTAGGTCCTCCCCGTCCGCCTTTACGGATACCCGCTCCTTTGACTTCTTTCCGGACATTGCAACAACGTTTCGGACAAGCCCTACCCACGCCCGCCGCAGACGCCCTTTTCCGGTTCGCCACCCTCCAGCCAGAGCAACGCCTTTTGGTAACTCCGGTTTTCCAGAAAATGACGCAGACGCCCAGGCAGGGTTTCCCCCTTCGTCCGCAATGTCTCGTCCAAGGACCGAATCGCCCCAGCCAATTCCCCCGAAACCGCCCCCTGCGGGTTCACCACCACCTGCAAATGTCTTTTCAACTCTTCCATGCCCGGGCATTGTCCTCTCCTCTCCCTCCGCGCCAAGCCAGAAAAGCGGCTTCCGCCTTCCCTTTCTTTCCGCGGTTTGTTTTGTTGGTGATTCTATGTCGCAAACCATCGTCATCGGAGCCGGACTTTGCGGGCTCGTTGCCGCCCGTGCCTTCCGCGAAAGCGGGGCGGATACGCTTTTGCTGGAAGCCGGAGCCAAAGCGGGCGGTGTGATGCGTTCGCATCGCGAGGAAGGCTACTTGCTCGAAGACGGACCGAACACCCTCGCCCTGCGGGCGGGAGCTTGCCCCGATTACCTGGAGAAAATCGGCCTGCTGGCCCAGACCGTCGACGCCAACCCCGAAGCGAACAAACGCTACCTCGTCCGCGACGGCAAACTCGTGGCTGCGCCCACCTCGCCAACCGCCCTGCTCAGCACCCCGCTTCTCTCCCTCGGGGGAAAATTGCGCCTGTTCCTCGAACCCTTCCTCCCACGCGGCAAGGACCGAGAAGACGAAAGCGTGGCCGGTTTCTTCCGTCGGCGTCTCGGGCGGGAAGCGCTCGACTACGCCGCCAATCCCTTCGTCGCGGGCGTCTACGCCGCCCGTCCGGAAAGCCTCGTCCTGCGCCACGCCTTCCCCGCCATCCACAAACTGGAAACGGAACACCGCTCGCTCCTCCTCGGCGGCATCCGCGCCGCCAAACGCCGTAAACGCGAAGGTTTGCCCAAGACCCGACTCGTCTCCTTCCCCGACGGCCTCGCCGAGCTTCCCCTGCGCCTAGCCGAAGAGCTTGCCGACAGCCTGCTTTTGCAAGCCCCGGTTCGCAAGGTCACACGCGGAAAAAACAGCTGGACCGTGACCTACGAACACGCAGGTGGAACGCACCGGACCGACGCCGAACGCATACATTGTGCCGTTCCAGCCCACGCCCTGACCGCCATCGAGTGGGAAAACCTCTCCGAACCGGGCGCACTCTCCCTCCTCGCCGGCGCACCGCACCACCCCGCCGCCATCCTCCAACACGGGTTCCGCAGGGAGGACGTCGGCCACTCCTTAGACGGCTTCGGCTTCCTCGTCCCCGAAAAAGAAAACCTCCGCATCCTCGGAACTCTGTTTTCCTCCACCCTCTTTCCGGGACGAGCACCCGAAGGTCACGTCCTCCTCACCACCTTCGTGGGCGGCGAAAGGCAACCCGACCTCGCCCAGCGGAACGACTCCGCCCTACACGACCTCGCACTCGACGACCTGCGCTCCCTCCTCGACCTCAAGGCCCCGCCCACCTTCCGCCGCATCGTCCGCTGGCCGCGGGCCATTCCTCTACCTGACTCCGGTCAGGACTCCCGCATCGACTCGGCCGCCAAACTCGCCACCGCCAACCCCGGCCTCTCCTTCACCGGTTCCCACCTCACGGGCGCCGCTCTCCCCGCCTGCATCCAAGGCGCCTCCGCTGTTCCCGTTTCTAATGGCTAAGCTCTACTTCCACTATTCCTCCATGAATGCGGGGAAATCCACCGCCCTGCTCCAGGCAAACCACAACTATCTGGAACGCGGGATGAACACCCTCTTATTCACCGCCCGGGCGGACGACCGCTTCGGCGAAGGGGTCATCGCCTCCCGCATAGGCATACGCTGCGATGCCGCCACCTTTGCTCCGGAAGACGACCTCTTCGCCCGGATCTGCGAGGCTCACGACCAATCCCCTCTCAACTGCGTACTCTTCGACGAGGCCCAATTCCTAACCAAGAACCAGGTCCGGCAACTCGGAAAAGTGGCGGACTCCCTCGACATTCCCGTGCTCACCTACGGCATACGCACGGACTTCCAAGCCGAACTCTTCGAGGGCAGTCAATACCTCCTCGCCTGGGCGGACGACATCAAGGAAATCAAAACCATTTGCCACTGCGGAAAAAAGGCCACGCGCGTAGCCCGCCTCGACGAAAGCGGGCACAAGCTCACTTCAGGCGAACAAGTTGAGATAGGCGGCAACGAACGCTATGTCTCCCTCTGCCGCCGTTGCTACGAAAACGACGCAGTGGAACCAATCGTGCCTCCGGCGACCTAAAACGGTCCTCGCCTCGGCGGGTGAGGGTCCATAGCGAGGACGGAGGCGTCGAAGCAAGCCTTCATCAGGCGCAGTTTGCGGGCTTGCTCGTCGGGTTCATCCCAGAGGTTGTGGAACTCGTCGGGATCGGCGGCGAGGTCGTACAACTCGCCTTGCTCGGTTCCGTGGTACACGACGATTTTCTCCGTTTCCGTCCTAAGCATGGTGCCGTAGGCGTCCTTGTGGGTCCAGGCGTTGTAGTACTCTGAAAACACGAATTCGCGCACGCGCGAGGAATCCGCTTCGCCGCGGAGGACGGGAAGCAGGGAGGTTCCCTGCATGCGGTCCGGAACATCCTCACCCGCCGCCTCCAAAAAGGTGGGAGCCAAGTCCAGCAGCTCCACCAAGCCTGTCACACGTAAGCCGGCCCGGACGCTGCCTGCGGGCCAGCGAACCACCAACGGGACTCGAACGGCGCAGTCGTAAAAATGCGGACCTTTGAAATAGATGCTGTGGTCCCCGAGCATCTCGCC
>CAXGVD010000221.1:0-5073 GCA_964012695.1 uncultured Opitutia bacterium | reverse complement strand
GTTTGCGTTGCCTGTTGGACGAGAGTGGCATCGCTTGCGAGCCAGCCTTCGACGTCTCCGATTTACCCACCATTTGCAAGACCCGCGTGATGGCTGGGAACCAGCAAGTCTGCCGGGTAGACCGGGAGCAACCCCCGCGCGCCTACTCCCCGGATTTGACCGCCCTCGCCGAATTACTCGGGCAAAAAGCCCGCGAGGCCGACGCCGTAATCGTATCCGACTACGGCAAGGGTTTCGTGAACGACGAATTACTCGCCCTTCTCCGCCGCGAGGCGTCCTTTCTCGCCGTGGACCCCAAGCCTCGCCGAGCCCTGCGTTACGGCTCTCCGGACCTCATGACGCCGAATCGAATGGAATCCCTTCAGCTCGCGGGCTTTGACAAGGCGGACTTCGATGAGTTTCCCGCCGACGAAATCGCCGCCGCCATTCAGGAAGCCCACGGCCCGCGTCGTCTAGCCGTCACCTTGGGGGCTGACGGAATGTTGCTCGTCGAAGGCGGAAACGTCCTCCGGCGTATCCCTACGGCTGCCCGCGAGGTGTTCGACGTTTCGGGAGCGGGAGATACCGTCATTACCGCCATGACCCTCGCTCTCGCCGCCGGGGCCGCTTTCGAGGAGGCCGCCGCCTTCGCAAACGTGGCGGCGGGGGTCGTCGTGGCCAAGGTCGGCACCGCCACCGCCTCGCCCGAGGAAATCCTCGCCGCCTCGGCATGAGCGCCGCTGGATTTTTCTTCGACCGGGACGGCACCCTCATCGAGCACGTCCACTACCTCCACGAGCCCGCCCGCGTCCGCATTCTTCCTGGTGTTGCTGACACCCTGCGGACCTTTCGAGAAGCTGGTCACCGGCTCTTCCTCTTTACCAATCAGTCTGGAGTGGGGCGTGGGATGTTTCCTCTCGAAGACGCCCTCGCCTGCAACGCCCGCATGCTCGAACTCATGGGCTTGCCCGAGGACTTTTGGGACGATGTCTGCACGGCCCCTGAAGCTCCTGACCAACACCAACTTTACCGGAAGCCCTCGCCCCGTTTCGTGCTGGAAAGCATGGAAAAGTTTTCCCTGAATTCCGAAGCCTGTCAAGTGCTTGGCGATCGCTGGAGCGACGCCCAAGCCGGCCTCAACGCCGGCGTCCGGGCCGCCCTTCTCGAAAGCGGGCTTCCCCTCGACGAAGAAATCCGCAGTCGAGCCGCCGAACATGACGTTCCCGTGTACCCCGACATTTCAGCCTTCGCCGCCTCTTTGCCTTTTTCCTGAATATATTATGAGCCCGCCAAGTCTCTGGGAACTTCTGGACGATCGCCTGCATGCCGAGTGCCGCATTTTCGATGTGCGCTCTCAGCTCTTCCGCCACCCCGTCGACGGCAGGGAAGGGGACTTCTACGTCCTCAAGACGAACGATTGGGTGAATGTCCTTCCCCTTACCCCCGAGGGCGAACTCGTCTTGGTGCGGCAGTTCCGCTATGGCTCGCGCAAACTTTCGCTGGAGACTCCCGGCGGGGTCATGGAAAAGGGGGAAGATCCCGTCTTCGCGGGCATGAGGGAGTTGCGCGAGGAAACGGGTTACGATTCCGGGCAGGCCCGGCTGCTGGCCGAATGCCAGCCCAATTCCGCCATACTTTCCAACCGTTGCCACTTTGTCTTGGCGGAAAACGCGAAGAAGGTCGCCGAGGTGAATTTCGACCCCAACGAGGAAATCGAAACCGTACTTGCGCCCCTCGCGGATGTTCCCGACCTCGTGCGCTCCGGTGAAATCAGCCACTCCCTCGCCCTCAACGCCTTGTTCCACTTGTACCTCGAAACAGGTCGACTTCCCGCGCCGGCATAGCCCCGCTTTACGCCTTTACCCTTTGTATTCTTCCGCTATCCTTCAGCCAACATGAGCGATGTTCTCAAACTCCTGCTGGAAGGAGCCGACTCCCGGCCCGAGCATTTGGCCGATGTCCTCGGCAAGGATAAGGCCGATGTCGAAGCCGAGTTGCGGCGACTCGAAGAGGAAAAAATCCTTCTCGGGCGGCTTCCCGTAATCAACCCCGACAAAGTGGAGGAAGGCCGCGTACGCGCCGTCATCGAAGTGAAGATTAGTCCCGAGAGGGAAGGGGGGTTCGACCGCCTCGCCCTCCGCATTGCCCGTTTCGACGAGGTTGAGTCCTGCTACCTCATGTCTGGCGGTTACGACCTACTCGTCTTTGTCGCGGGCAAGAATCTTCGTTCTGTTGCTGCCTTCGTTTCCGAGCGCCTCGCCACCATCGCGGGGGTCCTCTCCACCTCCACCCACTTCCTCCTGCGCCCCTACAAGGAGCAACGCCATCTCCTCGCGGACGAGAACGAGGCCGTCGACAAACCCGCCGTATCCCCCTGATGAGCCACGATGTCGAACGCTTCGTGGCAAGTCATATCCAAGGCTTGCCTCGCTCTGGCATACGGGACTTCTTCGCCGTAGTCTCAGAGATGCCGCAGGCCATCTCGCTCGGCATCGGCGAGCCCGACTTCGTCACCCCGTGGCGCGTCCGCGAAGCCGCCATCTTCGCCTTGGAAAAGGGAAGCACGAGCTACACCGACAACCGTGGACTACTTCGTCTCCGCAAAGAAATTTCCAAGTATGTGGCCGACTTCTTCGGTCCCGATTACGACCCCGCTTCCGAAATTCTCGTCACCGTGGGCGTCTCCGAGGCCATCGATGTCGCCCTCCGCGCCGTTCTCAATCCCGGCGACAAGGTGCTCTACCACGAGCCCTGTTACGTCTCCTACGCTCCGAGCGTGTCCCTCGCTTTTGGCGAAGCCATTCCCGTGGGCACCACGCCGGAAAACGACTTCGCCCTCGACCCCGCCGCCTTCGAGGCCGCCTGGGAACCCGGTTGCAAGGTCCTCCTTCTCAACTTTCCCACCAACCCCACAGGCGGCACCGCCGACCGCGAAAAGTTGGAACGACTCGCCCGCTTCGCTATAGACAAGGACCTCCTCGTCATCACCGACGAAATTTATGGCGAACTCACCTACGATGGCGAGCATTTCGGCATCGCCTCCCTTCCCGGCATGAAGGAGCGCACTTTGCTCTTACATGGCTTTTCCAAGGCCTTCGCCATGACCGGCTTCCGCATTGGTTACGCCTGCGGGCCCGCTCCCCTCGTCGAAGCCATGATGAAGGTACACCAGTACTGTATGATGTGCGCCCCCATCCTCAGCCAGGAGGCCGCCGTGGAGGCCCTCGTCAACGGGGCCGAGGACGTTGCCCGCATGAAGGAGCAGTACCACCGCCGCCGCGACTTTATCGTACGCCGCTTCAATGAACTCGGCCTCTCCTGCCAATCCCCCCGAGGCTCCTTCTACGCCTTCCCCTCCGTCGCCTCTTCCGGTATGAACGAAGTGGACTTTTCCCACCGGCTGCTTCGGGAAGCTGAAGTTGCGGTAGTCCCTGGAACCGCCTTTGGCGAACATGGAGCAAATCATGTCCGTGCCAGCTTCTCCACCTCCTACGAGCGTCTGGTCGAAGCCACCGAGCGCATCGGACACTTTCTCGATACCGTTCGGGCCGAGAGCCAAGAAGCCGCAGCCGTCTAGCGTGTTGCGCTTCCGTTTGTTTTCGTCTCCGCGCTGGGTCGTACTTTCCTTCATAGATGTTTTCGACTCCTCATGTTCGCCCGTAGCGTAGCCATTGTCGGCCGGCCCAACGTCGGCAAAAGTCGACTTTTCAACCGCATCGTTGGCAAGCGCATCTCCATCGTGCACGACCGCCCTGGTGTCACCCGCGACGTCGTCGTGGCCGACGCCCCCGGTGGCTACGTTCTCATGGACACCGGAGGCATTGGTATGACCCCCGCCATGACCCCCGTCGCCATACAGGACGCCACTGAGCAACAGGCCGACTTCGCCATCCGTGCCGCCGACCTCCTCCTTTTCGTGGTTGACGGACGCGAAGGCATGTTGCCTCTCGACCAAACCCTAGCAGAAAAATTCCGTGGCATGGGCAAGAAGCCCGTCCTTGTCGTCAACAAGCTCGATCTCCCTGCCGAGCAGGAGATTCCGTCCGAGTTCGCCCGCCTTGGCTTCTCCCCCGTCTTGGGTGTTTCCGCCGAGCACGGCCACGGCATGGGCGACCTCCTTGAAGGCGTGGAAAACTTGCTTCCCCCCGCTCCGAAATTGCCGGCCGAGCCCGAGGAGCGCCGCGTTGGCATCGCCTTCGTCGGTCGACCAAACGTCGGCAAGTCCTCACTCTGCAACCGTTTGCTCGACGCCGAGCGGCTCATCGTCAGCGACGTACCAGGTACCACCCGCGAAACCGTTGAACTGGACCTCGACTACCCTGCTCCAATGCCTGGAGATGCCGAAGCCGAGCACGCCGGATCTGGAGCCGAACCTTCCGCCGATACCGATTCGGAACCAGAACTTCCCGAAACCAAGGCCGAGTCCTGGCGCTTCCGCCTCTTCGACACCGCCGGTCTCAAGCGCCGAAAACGCGTCGATTCCTCACTCGATTACTTTTCCTCCCTACGCACAGAGCAGGCCATCGAGCGTACCGACGTCGTCTTCCTTGTCCTCGATGCCCGCGAAGGCGTCACCAAACAGGACAAGACCCTCGCCGGTCGCATCGTGGAGGCGAGTAAGGGGCTCGCCGTCCTCGTGAACAAGTGGGACGTAGTACTCGACGGCTTCCGCCGGGATCCCCTTCCTGGTTACGAAGACGAAGACGCCTTCCGCAAAGCCTACGAAAAGTCCCTTCGCAAAGAACTCTTTCATCTCCCCGACTCCCCCGTCCTCTTCGTCTCCGCCCGCACGGGTTACTCCGTAGAAGACTTCCTTGCCGCCGCCCGCGATCTTGACGCCCGCATGGAAACCGCCCTGCCCACCTCTCCCCTCAATCGTTTCCTCGGGGACCTCTTCGAAAAACGCCCTCCCGCCATGGTCAAGGGCAAGCGCTTCAAGCTTTTCTACGCCGTGCAGGTGGGCGTCCGCCCCGTCCGCATTAAACTCTTCTGCAACCAAGGCCAACGCCTCGAAGACCCATATCGCCGCTACCTCGAAAAAGGAATCACCACCCACTTCGGCCTCGCCGGATGCCCCCTCAAATTCATCCTCTC
>CAXGVD010000220.1:0-5073 GCA_964012695.1 uncultured Opitutia bacterium | reverse complement strand
GTCCTTGGCGTTGTAGTCGTTGGGCACGGAGCTGAACTGGTAGGTCTTGGAGCGGACGATGTCCCGGATGAGGTCCTTCATGTCAAAGCCGCTTGCGATGAACTTTTGGGCAAGGGCATCGAGCAGTTCGGGATTCACGGCGGGATTGGTTTCGCGCATGTCGTCCTCGGGGTCCACGAGACCACGTCCGAAGAAGTGCTTCCAGTAGCGATTGACGAAGGTGTGGGCGAAGAAGGGGTTGTCCTTGGCGGACATCCAGTCGACGAGGACTTGGCGGGGATCGTCGTCGGCGGCGATTTCCTGCGGGGCGGCTCCGAGGCCGGCGGGCTGGACGCGTTGGTTGTCCTTCTTATTGGTAGCGGCGGCCACGCCGCGCTTGTGATAAATGACTTCCTCGTCGGGCAGGCGGCCTTTCTCACGTCCGACTTGGGAGAAGAAGGCTGCGAGCTGGTAATAGTCCTTCTGGCTCCATTTCTCGAAGGGGTGGTGGTGGCACTGGGCGCACTGGATGCGAGTGCCCAGGAAGAGCTGAGCGGTGTCCTCGAGTTGGTTCTGCACGGTCTTCACCTCGCGGTACCAGCCGACGGCGGGGTTGTGAAGCATCTCGCCCGAGGCGGCGACGACCTCACGCACGAATTGGTCGTAGGGCTTGTTTTGTTGGAGACTGTCACGAATCCAAGCGTGAAAGGCGAAGTTGCCGCGCTGGTAGGAGGTCTTGGTGCGTTTGTTGCGGAGCAGAGCGGCCCACTTGTTGGCGAAGAAGTTGGCGTAGTCGGTGGAGGCGAGAAGGCGGTCGATAAGCTTGTCGCGCTTGCCGGCGGACTCGTCGGCGAGGAAGGCTTGGGTTTCCTCCATGGAGGGAAGACGGCCAGCGAGGTCGATGGTGACGCGGCGGATGAAGGTCGAGTCGTCGCTGTTGGCGGAAGGAGGCATGCCCACGGCCTTGAGCTTGGCGAAAACGTGCTTGTCGACGTAGTTGACGGCTTCGGGCAGGTTGTCCACGGGAGCCCCGAGAGGCACGACGGCCCGGAAGACGGCCACCTTGTCCTGATAGCGAATCATGACCCCGAGGTCGCCGGGTTGCTCGAAGACGCCGACGTGGGCATTCTCGTCCACTTCGCCCACTTCCTCGTCGTTCACCTCGTAAACGGAGGCCCGGGTGACGTCCTTCATGGAGCCGTCGGAATACTTGGCGGTGACCACAAGCTGTTGCTCGCCGTTCATATCCATGATGCGTACGGCGGGGGTGACGGCGATGCCGACGAGAGTGGGGTCGTCGGGCTTGCCGTAGGGCATGCCTTGGGCAATCCAAGAATAGATAAGGCGGTAGTCGAGGGAGCCTTTCTCAATACGGGCGCCGCCGCCATGGGGGCTTTCGTTGGTGCCCTTGAGGAGGAGAAGGGAGCGATCCGGGGCGGCGGGGAATACGCGGCGACCGCGGCCTTCCTTGACGATGTACTCGTAGTCCTCATCGGGTTCGAAGCCGAGCAAGGAGAGGCGGAAACCGTTTTGACCGCCTGACTTGCCGTGGCAACCGCCCCCGTTGCAGCCGTACTTGGTGAAAAGAGGCGTGATTTCATTGGGAAAGTTGATGCGCTGGATCTCGCCCGATTCCTCCACCGACACATCCACCTTGGCGACGGCTCCGCCCTTGGCCATGGCGGTGATGCTCGCCTTGCCGTCCTTGACGGGGCTTATCCAGCCCGTCTCGTCAATGGCGGCGATGCCCGCGGGCTCCACCACGTACTCCACGTCCCGGGTCAGGTCCCGTTCGTCGCCGTCGGGATAGGTCCCCGTGACCACCAATTGCCGGCGGGCGTCGACGCCCTTGAGGTGAAGCACGTCATCCTCATAGGCGGAGAAGCTCAATGAAATCTTGGCGGGTTCGTCGAAATTGGCGGCATTAAGGCAGGAGGCGGCGCCTAACAGGGCGATCGTTCCAAGGGAGCCGAGTCGAGTGAAGATGGTCATGGCGTTTGTCGTCAGGCGGTTTTTCAATTCGTTTTACAAAAGTTTGGCTGAGAAGGGAATGATGCGAGCATCTACCCTACGAGTTCGGGAAGCGGGCCATAGCCGTTGTCCACGAGGTACTGCGGACGACCCGAGAGGTCTTGCAACTGGGTCTTGGTGACGTCTATGCCGACGTTCTTGTACAAGGTGGCGAAGACTTCGCCGAGATAGGTGGGCCGATCGGCGGGTTCGCCGCCCTTGGGGTCGGAAGCCCCTATGACCTGTCCGTTTCTCATGCCACCACCCGCCAAAAGCACGGACATGACGCGGCTCCAGTGATCCCGACCTGCGTTGCCGTTAATCTTGGGCGTGCGGCCGAATTCCCCCCAGACGATAACCGTTACGTCATCCAGCATGGAGCGATCACGCAGGTCTTGAAGAAGGTTGGATACGCCCTTGTCTAGGTTGGGCAGATTCTTGGCCCGAAGGTTCTTGAAATTGTCCCGGTGAGAATCCCAACCGCCCGTGGTGAGGGTGACGAATCTGGCTCCCGCCTCCACAACTCGGCGGGCGAGCAGAAAGCTCCGGCAATCGTTCCCGTAACGCTCGACGGTCTTGGCGTCCTCCTTCTTCAGGTCGAGAGCCTTGGCCAAACGCTCGGAAGTGATGATGTCGAAAGCTTGCTGGTTGAAGGCGTCGAAGCCCTTCATCATGCCGGAGGCGTCGGCGTCGCGGCGAAAACCGTCAAAGGAGGCAAGCAGGCCCTTGCGGGAAACGTAACGCTCTTCCTTGAGGCCGGACTGCTTGGCCATGTCGTAGCGCCCCTTGCCGTTGGTCTTGAAGCCGGCGTGAGCGGATCCGAGGAATCCGCCTCCCGCAATTCCTCCACCCATATTGACGTAGCCCGGCGTACCCATCCTGCCACCCCTGACCTTGGACACTACCGAGCCGATGGAAGGCCAACCACCAACCGGTTGCGGGCCACGCTGAGGCCGCCCCGTCATGCAGTGGTAGGAGCTGTGGGAGTTAACAGTATCGGCAATGGAGCGAATGATGGAGCACTGATCCATCTGTTCGGCAATGCCCGGGAGGTATTCGCAAATTCTTATTCCATCCGCCTTGGTGGGAATAGAGGCAAACTCGCCACGAATTTCGGCGGGGGCGTCCTCCTTCATGTCGAAAGTGTCCATGTGAGACGGGCCGCCGGCCAAGAAAACCATGATGACGGACTTGCGGGAAGAACCCAACCCACCGGCCTTTTCCGCCTGCAAGAGACCCGGCAGGCTCATTCCGCCCATTCCCAAGGCCCCGATTTTCAAAAAGTCGCGCCGCCCCAAACCGTCACAAAACTTATTCTTCTTCCCTTCCGAAAACGTAAGCATGGCGTCAATCCTCCTGTGCGCGCGATTATTCTATTAGAAATTATTCAACTCAATTTGCATGCAATAGAACGTACCCCACGCCGTGGGACAATCTTTTCCCGTACCAAAATAGCCCCTCTAAAATGCGTGACGCGCCAATACGCCACCGCCTCCCCTACCCGACCAGTTCCGAGAGGGGTTTCCAGTTGTCCACGAGATAGTGAGGTCGTCCGGAAAGATCGGTGACGGTGGCACCATGGGGATTGATGCCCAGATGATCGTAGAGCGTCGCGTGGACTTCGCCAATGTGTACGGGCCGTTCAGCCGGTTCGGCCACCTTCCTGTCCGTAGCGCCAATCATTTGGCCGTGATTCATCTTTCCTCCCGCCACGAAGGCGCAACCCACCTGCGGCCAATGGTCACGCCCACCATTCTTGTTGATGACCGGCGTGCGTCCGAACTCTCCCCAGGCAACCACTGCCACGTCATCGGACAAGCCCCGCTCACTCAAATCCTCGATAAGGGCGCTTAGGCCTTGGTCGAAGATTGGGGCGTGCCCCTTGACTCCGGCCGTATTGTTGGAGTGGAAGTCCCAGCGACCGAAGTTCAGGGTGACCACTCGGGCTCCAGCCTCCACCAATCGTCTGGCCAATAGAAAGTGCTCGTTGTTGCGGGGGGCCCCGTCCCCTACGTTCTTGGGGTCTCCCTTGCCGTAGCGTTCCCGGATTTTAGGGTCTTCCTTGTCAAGATTGAGGGCGTCCCCGAGGCGTGAAGAGGAAAGCACCCCGAAAGCCTGTTGGGTGAAGGCGTCCATCTGCTCCAAGTCATTGCCGCGCTCCAACTTGCGTCGGAATGAATCGAAGCCGGCCAGCAAGGATTGGCGCCGACCGATGCGTGCCGTTCCGACGGGTTTGGGATCCATATCCCCAACGGCGGGACCGGTGGGACGAAAAGGACCATGGGCGGCCCCAAGAAAACCGCACTCCCCGGGCGAACCATAGGGCGGATGCCCCGCCTTGGGAGCCAAGCCCACGAACGCCGGCATGCCGGGTCTGGTAGGCCCGGCCAGCTTGGACACCGTGGAACCAATACTGGGCCAGTTTCCGGGAGGTTTGGGATACGGACGGTCAAAAAACGCGGAACCCGGCCGACCCGTATAGCACATGAAGGAATCGTGAGAGCCGCTGGGGGCCCCCACCAAGCTGCGAATTCCCGTCCACTTGTCCATGATCTTGGCCATCATGGGCAGAGACTCGTTTACGTGGATACCCGTAACGTTCGTGCGGATCGGCCCGAACTCGCTGCGCACCTCCTTGGGGGCGTCCGGCTTAGGATCGATCAAGTCCTGATGCGGCGGCGCTCCCGCCATGTACACCATGATGACCGCCTTGTTGGAGCTTCCCAGTCCCGCCGCCTTTTCGGCCTGCATAAGCTGCGGCAGGCTTATTCCACCCATGCCGAGGGAGCCCACGCGAAGAAAATCCCGACGGCTCACGCCATCACAAAAACTTCCACGTCCACTACCCTCGACGTTCAACATGTCGAAAATCTTGTAAGATAAAACGACCGCGTTCAAGGCAAATACGCCCTAATTAAGCTCACAGAAAACCTGCGATGCGCCAAAGCAACGGGCGAAAAAACGCCCCCACCCTTTCCTTATCCCCTCATGCGGGATCAACCCGCCTCGGCATCGGCCTCGCCGGGCGTATCCTTCGCCTTGCGGGTGAGTCCCGACTTGCGGTCGTCCTCCCGTACGTAGCCC
>CAXGVD010000219.1:0-5074 GCA_964012695.1 uncultured Opitutia bacterium | reverse complement strand
GAACCGCTCTTGGCGAATTCGACCACGTCACCTGGGTCACCATGACTGACCAAGGTCCGCGGATGGCCAACCTTTTGGTCGACGGAATACTGCCCGACGACATCGCTACCGAGAGCCACCAAGTTTTCTGGCGAAGCCTCCTCTTTGAGGAGTATTTTGAAAAAGGGACAAGCCTGAATGAAAAGACCCTCACCTTACCCCTACGCAATTCCTTTAGATTTCAGATAAAGGGGAAACTTTTCTGGAAACTGGCTCCGAACTCGAATTGGGCGATCATGCCCGAGGCATCGGAAGTCGTTCTCCAACCCGAGCAAGAAAAAACGCTTCGATTCACCATCCACCAGGCCAACCTGGAGAAAAAGTTCAGCAAGGCGCCCCTCCCAAAGCTCAACCTCCGCTTCAACGATGAAGGCAAGAAACTCGACTTGGACATGCTGCTCGAGATTCCCTTGGAAAGATAAAAGTGAGTGGAAAAGATATTGATCGCTTCGGCACCGAGTTCGCTCGGGCCACCGCATACCAAGGTAGAGGCGACTGCGGGCATCAAGCGCCTGTTTCAGTCTAGTGCTGGCCGGAGGCGGTCCGAAACACCGCGGAGCCTAGGACATGACCAACGAACTGAGCAAGAAGGTCATCGAGAAACCCGCCTCCGACTTCCACGCCACCATCCACGCCGCTCTAGGTATTTATCCGCATAAGGAACTCTTCGACGGCTCCCGCCCCGTACCCATCACCGATTCCGGCAAGCCCGTGGCGGCCTTGTTCGGATAGGAAGTTGACGTCCTCGGCGAGGTCGTGAAAGAGGTCCGTTCATGAAACCGCACCCGTCCAATCGCCGCTCGAAAGTCATGGCCGCTCCTCGGAGGGCGAAGCCATGAGCACCGAAACAACGACCCGGACCATCGGTTCCCGCGTTTCCCAATGGGGAGAGGGGCCGATTTTTCATGAGGGCCGCCTGCTTTACGTCGATATCGAGGGTCATGCCTTGGTTCGCCTCGCCCCCGAGACGGGCGCCGAGGAAACGTGGGAGCTGGGCGAGCGCATCGGGACCGTGGTTCCGCGGACGGGCGGTGGTTTCCTGTGCGCGGGCGACTCGGGCGTTTATACCGTCGACGCTGAATCGGGGAAGCTCACAGTCTTGGCCGACCCCGAGGCGGACAAGCGGCCTGACAACCGTTTCAACGACGGCAAGTGCGACCCCACCGGCCGCTTCTGGGCAGGTACCATCAGCACGGTCAAGAAGACGGGAGACGCCAACCTCTATATGTTCGACCAGGAGGGCAACCTGAGCCTCCGGATTCCAGGGGTGACCAACTCAAACGGCATTTGCTGGAACGCGGCGGCCACCGTCATGTACTACGTCGATACCCCGACCAAAAAAATCCGGGCCTATCCCTACGAAAACGATACGGGGGCGATCGGGGAACCCGCCTTGGTCGTCGATACGGAGGAAGCAGGTTTCGCCGGTTCTCCGGACGGCATGACCATAGACTCGGAGGGGAAGCTCTGGGTGGCCATGTGCCACGGAGGGGCCGTCCTGCAAATCGACCCGGACACGGGCGAACGCCTTCGCCAAATCGACTTTCCCTGCGTGGAGACCACCGCCTGCGCCTTCGGCGGCCACAAGCTTGAACGCCTGTTCGTCACCACCGGCCTGCACAAGACCTTGGAGGAACGGGACGCAGGCAAAGTCTTTGTGGTAGACGGCTTGGGGGTCACCGGAACACCGGCCATACCCTACGCAGGCTGATCGACCGCGGAAACGGAACCGACGCCGGAGACGCTTACCCGCAAAAAAGAGGAATAGCGACTCCTCGCCGGCTCGACTCTTAATTAATGGGGTCGAGGGAATCATCGGGTTCGCGATGAGTCCTTTCCTAAGGGATCGATTCGAAAAACTGCTCTTTACTGATAAGGCGGCGGTCGAGGAGTTGGCCGCCAGCGCCTTAGAAGGGCAGGATGCCAAGGTGCTGAAGAAAGAATACGCCCACACTTACCGCTTTATCATGCCCGTTTCGGAGCCTTAGATCGCACTGACGGCGGCGGCCAACCCCTCCCGACTCCACCGAAGATGAAGATGTCGTATTTCGAATGGAAGGCCCGAGTCCAAAACTTGCCTTTCGCCACAACCTACAATTCCATGCAAGTTTCTAGTTCTCCAATTACTTCCCGATGAATCCTTAAACGAAAATCGGCTGGCCATCCAGAAGACGTTGGTGAATGAATCCTCGAAAATGCCCGCCATGAAAAACCACAAGTACGTTTTCTCACTTTTCGCCCTTGCGGCCTTCGGTCTGCTCGTCCCCGCCGCCGGCCATGCTCGGGTTCTCAAGGACCTGAACGATTTCTTCCCCTTCCACGTTCCGAAAAGCCTCGAGGCGTGGAAGGAACGGAAGGCCCAGCTGAAACGACGCGTCCTAGTCGCAAATGGTCTTTATCCCCTGCCCGAAAGAACTTCGTTGAAGGCGGTGATTCACGGGAAGGTCGAGCGGCCTGGATTCACTGTGGAGAAGGTTTACTTCGAAAGCTATCCTGGACTCCACGTTACGGGGCTGCTCTTTCGGCCCGCGAAAGCCGAGCCCGGCCAGAAATTCCCTGCGGTGCTTTCACCTCACGGGCATGGCGGACGGCTGCAGGATCACGGCAAAGCCGGTGTGAGGGCTCGGATCAAGATCGGTGATGAGAAGTTCGAGGACTCGGGACGGTATCCCAAGGTCGCCCGCTGCGCCAACCTTGCCCGCTTGGGCTGCGTCGTTTTGCTTTACGATATGATCGGCTATGCCGATAATCAACAGCTGGACATGCAGGTTGGCCACCGCATCCGGGAGGTGGATCCGAACTTGAACGGTAGCTCAGGGTGGGGCTTTTACAGTGCCCAGGCGGAGTTGCGGTTACAATCGGTATTTGGTGTGCAGACTTGGAACTCAATTCGCGGGATCGATTTCCTGCAAAGCCTGCCAGACGTGGATTCTGAGCGGATCGCGGTAACAGGCGGTAGCGGCGGCGGCACACAGACGATCATGGTTTGCGCCATCGACGATCGCCCCGTCGCCGCCTTTCCAAACGGTATGATCTCCAGCTCCATGCAGGGAGGTTGCGTTTGCGAGAACGCCAGCCTGTTGCGAATCGGCACGGGCAACGTGGAGTTGGCAGCCCTCTTCGCCCCCAAACCACAAGGCATGACGGCCGCCGACGACTGGACGCGCGAAATGCTCGTACCCGGCAAGGGCTTCCCCGAGCTAAAGCGGCTCTACTCCATGTATGGAAAGCCGAACAACGTCGTCTGCGGGGACCTACTTCGTTTCAAGCACAACTACAACGTAGTGACTCGCGAGTTGATGTACGCATGGTTTAACCATCACCTCGAACTCGGCCACAAGGAGCCGATTGAAGAGACCGACTTTCGCGCTCTGACCTCAGAAGAACACGCGGTCTACGACACCGAACATACCCGCCCAGAGGGAGGCGACGACTTCCAACGCGACCTGAATCGTTGGCTGGCCAAGACCTCCGACAAGCAACTGGCAGAGATGCCAAGGAACGAGCGAAACCGAATCGTGACCACCGCCTGGCAAACAATCGTAGGACTGGATGACATCGTAAAGCCAGCCCCCTGCCCGAAGGCGGAAGACGGCGTGGTCAGGATCACCGTGAAGGCGCCGTTGGGGCGTCCGTCGCAAACCGCCATCGTACCCAACCCGCGCCGAATCCCCGCTTACACGCACGGCTACAACCATTCCCGTTTCGCCCTGCTCACCCGCGAGGTTTACGCCCAAATCTTAACCGCTCGAGCGGCGGGTGAGCGCGTCCAACTGGTCGCCGAACGGGGAATGGAAGCCGTCACGCTGGCGGCGTGTGTGGTCGCCGAAAAGGGAGTCGTCATAACCGCATCCCTTGAAAACGATGCGTTCCGCTTTGCGACGATCACCGATTGGCGCGACCCCAATTTCGTACCTGGTGCGGTGAAATACGGAGACCTGCCCGGCTTGGTGGCCGCCGCGAAGTGGTTGGGCGTAGAGGTCACGATAAACGGCGGAAACAAACGTCAGCAAGGCCTCCCCGATCCCCGCCCATGAAAGGCCTGCGTAGCAAGGCCAAAGGCATTGAGTTTAAATGAGAGGATGGCGTGGACAAGGATTTCGCCCCTCCCCACTGAAGTGACGCGAATGTGGAGCACGAAGGCCGCCACCATGTTGTCAAACGGACGGACGCCTTCCGTCGCAACTTGCCCTTGCGAAGAAGTCGAGTTTACTCTAGCGGGAAAAAACCTGCGGTCATGAATCGCCTCATGTTCCTTTTCCCCGCCCTGTCGATCCTTTCTCCCGCCCTTTCGGAGGAGGGGGGGATTCACTTTTTCGAGAAGGAGATCCGCCCAATCCTGATAGAGCATTGCTACGAATGCCATTCGGCTGGCGTGAGGGTGAAGGGCGGACTGCTGCTAGATTCCCGGCAAGGCATCGATGCAGGCGGAGATTCCGGGCAAGTCATCCTAGCGGGCGACCCTGAGGCCAGCCGGCTAGTCGAGGCCATCCGCTACCGTAACCGCGACCTACAGATGCCGCCGAAGAATCCGCTCCAGCCCGAGGCTGTGGCCAAGCTGGTGAAATGGATCGAGATGGGCGCGCCCGACCCTAGGGAACGACCTGTGACCACGGTCTCGAATCTGAGGGGAATGTCCGTCGAGGAGGGGCGCCGGTTCTGGTCCTTCCGCCCAGTCTCACGGCCACCGGTTCCGGAAGTGGATTCACCTTTCGTGCAGACGCCCATCGACGCCTTCGTGCTGGCCCGACTGCGGAAAAACCAGCTTTCGCCCGCTCCGAAGGCGGACAAACTCACCCTGATCCGACGCCTGACCCAAAACCTGACCGGCCTGCCGCCGACCCCGGACGAGGTGGACGCATTCCTCGCAAACGAAAGCCAAGAGGCGGACGACGACCTAGTCGAGCGGCTGCTCGCTTCCCCTCAATACGGCGTACACTGGGGCAGGCATTGGCTGGACGTCGCCCGCTATGCCGATTCCAACGGACTGGACGAAAACCTCGGCTTCGGCAACGCCTGGCGCTATCGCGACTAC
>CAXGVD010000218.1:0-5100 GCA_964012695.1 uncultured Opitutia bacterium | reverse complement strand
CCTGCAGGACTACTTGCCGCATGTCGCCCAAGCCGTGGTCCGCCAAGGCATGACGGACTTCGTCGGCCTCGGTCGCATGGTCCTGAGCTACCCCCACCTACCGGCTGATGTCCTCGAAGAAGGCGTCATGGAACGCCGCCACGTCTGCCGCACCTTCAGCGACTGCACTACCGCCCCCCGCAACGGCATGCTCTCCGGCTGCTTCCCCCTCGATCCTCACTACAAGCAAATGCCCGAGGCCGCCAAAGTAAAGGAAATCAAGAAGGCCCTCGGCTAAGCGAGCAGGCCGAAGGTTTTCTGCAACGCTTGCGTGTCAGCTTCAGTCTTTTGCCGCCTTTTCCTTCTTGGTTGAGGAGGCGGATTTCTTATCGCTCTTGTCGGAGCTTGAGGAATCGGAGGAGGGCGAGGATGAATCACCCGCCTTCGCGCTGCCTTTGGAATCGCCTGACGAGTCTCCAGACGATTCGCTCTTAGGAGGCTTCTTGTCCTTGTAGTCGGTTTCGTAGAAACCCGTGCCCTTGAAGATGAGGCCGGCTCCGAGTCCGATTTGGCGCTTGGCCTTGCGTTTCT
Organism: uncultured Opitutia bacterium; assembly: GCA_964012695.1. GTDB lineage: Bacteria > Verrucomicrobiota > Verrucomicrobiia > Opitutales > Seribacteraceae > CAXGVD01. The sequence continues at coordinate 4,530 of CAXGVD010000218.1, read as the reverse complement.
TGCATTGCGGGCAGGACTTGGCGGGTGAATCGTTCATGGATTGGAACATTTCCCACTCGTGTCCGCAGGCTTGGCATATGTAGTCGTATGTCGGCATGAATCGTTACTTGTTCCCGTCGATGAGAAAAGACCTCGGAAAAGAAATTAGAGGACTGGGTGGGCCTTGTCGTCCATGATGGAGAACAAGGCGGCGGAGTAGCTTAGGAGCACCCAACTCCCGAGGAATAGGGCGAATCCATATAGGGGAACGGCGAGGACGCAGAGGCCCCAGAAGGCCAGAACGGGTATGGCGAGGGGACGCAGGCCGGATAGGGCGAGTTGTAGGACTTCACGGGGACGCCAGGCGTCAGAGTAGAGCCCGTCCTTGGCGTAAACGCTCACGGCGGCGGTGAAAGTGACCGTGCCCGCAAGGGCTCCGATTCCGAGGGGCGAATAGGCGGTAACCCCAAGTAAACCGAAGGTGAGCAAGTTCAGGAGGCTACTGAGGAACCAACCTGCCAGCATGGGAAGTCCGACGTAACCGAGGAGGAGGCCTACGTAGCGGGACCCTTCCGAAAAGAGTTCCAAGATTGAGAATTCTCGCCATTCGGGAAGCTCGGGGTCGCGGTTGCGGTGGAGCCTCAGGACATATTCCATGAGATAGCCGAAAGCCACGAAGTTCACGATGGGTATGAAGGTCAAGGCCCCTCCCCACAGCGCCTTCGGCATCCAGCCGGCTTGTCCGAAGAGCCGGCGGCAGACGGCTTCGAAACTTGGCATAAGCGGCTTAAAATGTCATTTTCACCCCTTTATCGCAAGCAATGAATTTTGCCCGTAAGCTGTCTGAGATGCAAGCGGAAGCTAACGCCGCCTTGGATCGGCGGTTGCCTCCGGCTGATACTCGTCCCGTCCGTTTGCATGAGGCGATGCACTACAGCGTGTCGGCTGGAGGGAAACGTCTGCGCCCCGTTTTAGTGATGGCGGCGCGGGAGTTGTATCCGGGCGAACCATCGCTCATTCCTGCAGCGGTGGCGGTCGAGTGCATCCACGCCTACAGCCTGATTCACGACGACTTACCCGCAATGGATGATGCCGACCTACGCCGTGGCAAGCCCGCTTGTCACAAGGCTTTCGACGAGGCCACCGCGATTCTCGCCGGAGACGCCTTGCTGCCATTCGCGTTCGAGGTGCTGGCAACGGATTACGCTGATCATCCTGAACTGGCTGCGCGTTTGGTGGCCACCTTGGCTAGGGCGGCGGGAAGTGAAAAACTTGTGGGTGGTCAGATGGAGGACTTGTTGGCGGAAGGATCCGAACCAGAGCCAAGCGCCTTGGCCTTCGTTCACGCGAACAAGACGGCGGCCCTTCTCACCGCCTGCGTTGAGATGGGCTTGCTTCTAGGAGCTAGGGGGAAGGACGAGGAAACGCTGGAGAAGGGCCGCCGCTTGGGTCTGTCCCTCGGTTTGGCCTTTCAGGCGGTGGACGATTTGCTGGACGTTACCCGAACCACCGAAGAACTGGGCAAGGCGGTGGCGGTGGACGCGGCCCGAGGTAAGATGACCTGGGTGGCCCTGCGTGGCGTGGAGGAAGCGGAACGCTTGGCTGCGAAGCACACCGAGGATGCCTTGGAGGTGGTTCGAGAGCTGGGCGGCGACAACGCCTTTCTGCTTGAACTGGTGAAGTATTTGCTGGAGCGGGAAAAGTAATAGTGTGGGCGTGAGCGGAGAAGAGCTCGAGGGGTCGGAGTTGCCCGAGGAATTCGAAGCTTCCTTTGCGGGGGAACGAGACTGGCGGGCTCGGTTGGAGGTTTCGCGCCAACGCGGCTTGGGCTACGCGGCTCCCGGCGGGCAATTTACCCGGGCCTTGTACGAAGCTGTGGCGGGGGGCGTGGCGGAAGAGCTGAAGGAGCTTTTGCGTGGCGAGCGAGTGGTGGAACTGGGGGCGGGGATGATGCCTTACGGTTACGCCTTGGCGGCTAGCTGCGGCGCCCGGAATTTCGTGGGCGTGGAGCCTTTTTATGCTGATGTTTTGCAGACTTCGGTGCAGGCCTTCATCGCTGAGGAGACTGGTCGGGCACCGCGTATCCCCTTCAAGGTGGCGGCCCGGGACATGTTGGCCTACCTGCTTGAGGAGGAGGACGATTTGACCTGTGTACTGGCCTGCGGAATCGAAGACTGCATCCTGCCGGGGGAGGAATACAAGCGAAAGGTGGAGGCAGAGCTGCTTCGGGTGGTGCGTCCAGGCGGGGCCTTCGTGAGTTCCCATAGCGACTTGGACCCCAAGGGAATGCGGGTGACGGAACGTTGGTTTCGTCGGCTGAGCGCCCCGTCGGTTAAGGATCGGGTACGGATTTATCAGAAGGAGTGAGGGGGAGATTCATCCTTCGGTACAACAGGCTGATTATTAGGGCGAAGGTGAAGGCGGAGGCGAGGTTGAAGAGGGCGAACCAGACGATGGGTGCCTTGGGTTGTTCGAGGGAGGTCAGGATGAGGAAAAGCGCGACGAGAAGGGCGCCTCCTGCAAGGAGGATGTAGGAGCGGAAGATGAAACGGGCGGCGGAGGCGTAGCGGGGGATGTCGGTGGAGAAGAGCCAGATAAGGCCGCCGAGCAGAAAGTAGAAGGCGGACCAGCCGCGAGCGAGGTATTGAAGAAGGATTCCCACCTTCGTTCCCGGTTCCATGTACTCCACGGAGGTTTGAAGCCAGGAAGAGGGCAGGAATACGGCGAAGATGGCCAGTATCATGAAGCCGGAGAAGAGCCTCAAGAGGAGGACGAGCGCACGTTCCGCTCGTCCGGTTTTCATGACGAAGGGCGAGAGTTGTATCGCCGAACTCAGGCGGCGGCTAGGGTGCGGCCCTCGATTTTGGCTAGTGCCGCCCGGACTTCTCGGCGGAGTTCGGCAAGCTTGGCTTTGGAGAGTTCCAGCTTTTCGTGCATGGCCTTTTGGAGTTCGTCGCTAATTTCCTTGAGCCGTTCGGCGAGGGCGTCGAGGATTTCGAGGGCCTTAAGGTAGAGGGGATCCTCTTCGGCGCAGGTTTCCCGCATAGTGGCAACGCGCGCTTCGAGTTGACGGCGGGTTTCACGAGTTTCGGCCAATAGAATTCTTTCCCGCGGTACGCGCTTGAGATCACTGGTGAGTCCGAACTTGGAACAGGTCCATATGATCCACTTGGATGGATCGAATTGCCAAGGCTTCACTCCATTGCGGTAGTCCCACTGGAACTCGTGGTGGTAGTTGTGATAGCCTTCCCCCATGGTGAAGATGGCGGCGATCCAGCTGTCCCGGGCGCTGTTATTCGTGGAGTAGGGGCGGGTGCCGACCATGTGGCAGAGGGAATTTATGCAGAAGGTGGCGTGTTGGATGAGGGTCACGCGGGCCACGCCGGCGAGAAGGAAGGCGCCGAGTGCACCTTGCCAAGGCGGCATGGAGCCGGTGAGTGTGGCGTAACCGTAGCCGATTGCGGCGGGGACCACGAAGCCGAGAATTGTTCCAATGAAGTGCACCCACTTGTGTTGCCACATGACGAGGGGGTCCTTGCGCAAGTCCTGGACGTTGTTCATGGGAGAGTCCGGTTTGAGTTTGAACATGAGCCAACCGATGTGGGCCCACCAGAACCCCTTGGTGATGTCGTAGGGGTCGTCGTCGGTATCGACGTGCTTATGGTGCTTTCGGTGCTCGGAACTCCACCAAAGGGCGGAGTTTTCAAAAGTCGTAGCGCCGAAAAGCAAGGTGGCCAACTTGATCGGCCACTTGGCCTTGAATGCCTTATGCGAGAAGAGACGGTGATACCCCACCGTGATGCTCATTCCACCGGCACAGTAGTAGAAAAGGGCCATCCAGAAGAGAAACCAATCCCAGCCAAAGTGCCATAGGTAAGCTGGGACGGCGGTACACGTGAGCAGAAAAGTTGCGATGAGGAAGGAACTGGTAACCCATTCCACCCGCCCGAATGGTATGTTGCGAAACATGATTTGTTTTCCGTACGGGTGCGTTGTCTACAGTAGTTTTGAGGAGAGGGCGAACCTAAAGTGGAGGGGATCAGTTCGTTCTTTGCGCCGGTGCTCGTTGCTTACGGCGTGGTGATGCGGAGGCGGAGGAAGCGGCGTGCGGCGGGGGGGAGGGCGGTGTCGGTGGCGTAGATGACGCGTTCCATGCCGGCGCCCAAGGCGATGGAGCGTTCGAGGACGAGGCCTGCGGAGTTCCAGGTGCGGAGGTTCTGACTTTGTTCGACGTGATAGAGGTATTCTTCGCCGGTGGTGGCGAGGGGGTTGACGTAGCGGATGAATGAAATGCGCTGTTTGCCGTCGTTGGAGCGGGGACGGAAGGGGAGGTCTTTCCAGTTGTCAGGACCGAGGGAGTCCGAACCGATGGCTCGTTCGAAGAGATTACTGAAGCCGTCGCCATCGGAGTCGGAATAGTCTTCGTCGAAGATTTTGCGGGCGTCAAAGAGGGAGAGGGAGGTGTCCCGGGCCATGAGACGACGTACGAAGCGTGCTCGAACGCCTTCGTAGCGTACGTCTCCTCGGCGGAACCTAATCCAAGCATCCTTG
>CAXGVD010000217.1:0-5101 GCA_964012695.1 uncultured Opitutia bacterium | reverse complement strand
GCCGGTTCCTTTGTGGGCCGGCGACGAGGGGAGTTTCGGGAAGTAGGCCAGTCTGTGGTTGTCCTGCTTCACGGTTGGTTTCCTCTAAGTTCAACGAGTTGTTGTAAACGGTTTGCTATTTGCTCTCGACGTCGACTCCTTATCCGAGAAGGGCGAGGACGACGTTGGCGAGTTGGTTGGCCTGGACCACCATGGCTGAACCGGCTTGCACGAGGACGTTTTGGCGAGCGAACTTGGTGGATTCGGCGGCCATGTCGGCGTCCATGATGCGGGAGGTGGCGGCTTCGAGGTTGATTTGGTTCTCCTCAAGCATTTGCTCGGCGTATCCGAGGCGAGACATGGTGCCTCCATTCACGGCTCGGAAGTTGGCGAGCGTCTGAATGTAGTCCACGAAGTCGGCCACGGAGAAGTGAGCCAAGGTGTTGGTGGCGTCCAGGAGGTCCTTGTTGTTGTCCGCGTCGGCGTCGATGTGGTAGCCTTTTTCGGCTTCGGAGAGCGAGCCGGTGGTTTCGTAGAAGTCGTCGGAGGTGCCGAAGACGCCGTCGTTACCCGAGTTCAATCCCTTATAGTAGATGTCGTCCGAGGTGCGGTAGATGTCGTCGCCCGCCGACGGGTCGGGATTCTTTTGCCGGGCGATGGTGTTGGACCGGACCATTCCGCTGTCGGGAAGACGGTCGATGTACTTGAGGTCCTTGTTGGCGTCGTAGAAGACATTGGGATCCGCGTTGGGATTGCCGCCCGCATTGGTGGTGGCGACATGGGCGGAAAGTTCGACGACCGCTCCCGCAGTGACCATTTTCTCCCAAGAGTGGAAGCCGGGTTCGCTGTCTTCGACGTAGTCGGCGTGGGTGGAGTCCTTGGCGGAGTCAGCCCAGACCCAGTAACGACCGTCCTTGAAGATTTTGCTGCCTTGGCCGGTGGTGGCGTCTACCTTGTAGATGCGTCCGACGTTGTCGGCGTTGCCGTCCAAGTCCAGATCCTGCTTGCCATTGGTGCGGGTGAACTCCTCGCCCTGAGCTCGGATGAACTGGCTTTTCATGATGGCGTTGGCAGCGTTGTTCCAGCCTCCCGTCCCAGTTCCGAGGGAAACGGTGAGTTGGGCGGCGGTGTAGGTGCCGGCGGCGATTGTGACCTCCGAGTTATTGGCACCTGCGGCCACTTCCAGGTAGACGTAACCAGGGCCGTACATGTCTTGGTCGTTCACCTTTACTTTAATACGGTCACCAGTCTTGTAGCTCTTGGATGGATCGAAGAGTTGAGCGTCCTCGAAGATTTCGGCGAAACCGGTTCCATCGTCGTTTACGTTGCTGGAGCGCAGGGCGTCATCGGCGATCTTAATAAAGTTGCCGAGGCTGATCTTGGTGCCAGCCTTCAGGAACTTACGAACATTCCCTTGAGCGTCCACTTGGGTTGCGATGCTGACGCCCTTGGCGACGCCCGTGTCTCCGCGAACTTGGTAGTAACCAGCGTCGAGTGGAGGAGTTGCGCCCGCGGCGCTGGTGGCATCAAGGTAGACGACGTTGCCCACTTCGTGTTCACGAGTGGTCTGGCCGTACTGGTAGGCGGTTCCGTTCACGTTGCCGTCCTGCTTCCAGTCGCCCACGACTTGGCGGGCGATGCGGGCGTTTCCGGTGTTCATCTTGCCGTCCGCGCCGTACTTGGACTTAAGTTTTTCGAAGAGCCCGACTCGGTTCAGTTCCACGAGGCCGGTAAGGCCGTCCTCGGTGGTGATGATTTTTAGGGGGTTGTTATCGGGTTCCTTGGAGGCGAAGAGGCTGACGCCGTTGAACTTGGAGGAGACCAATTCGTTCAACTGGGCCTGCAGTTCCTTGAACTCGTGGTTGTAGTTGTCGCGGTCGAGGGCGTTCTTGGAAACGTCGTTGTAGAAGCTCTTTAGTTCGGCCATGCGGTCGAGGATGCTTCCCACCACTTTGAGGGCACCGTCCTGAACCTGCAGGAAGGAAGTTCCGTTTTGGATGTTGTACTTGGTAGCGGCCGTGCGACGCATGGTACTTTCCAGCTTCATGCCGACAGCCAAACCTCCGGCGTCATCCGAGGGGGTTACAATGCGCTTGCCGCTGGACAAGCGTTGCAAACTCTTCTGCAAAAGCGAGTTTGCTCGTGACATATTGAGCGAGGCTTGCGATGCCACGCTGTTCGAGTTGATTACTATGCTCATGGTTCGTCCTCCTTGACGATACTTGGGCGACGTCCTTGTCGCTTGCGGTTCTAGAATTTTTGAGCAGGGTTTAGATTCCCTCGTCGTTGACCTCCTTGTCTTCGACGCAGAATAACGTCGGACCTGTCCCGCAACTCTTTAGGAATTTGGGAGATTTTTTTTCGGGAGAGTATTCATTTTAGTCGCAAACTACTGAAGGATAGAAACTTGCAAATAGGGTTAAAACTTGAATTTTTTATCTGCGGATATGCCAACTAGTTTCTTTTCGCGTTGCCGAAACGTCGTTTCGCCCCCATTTTAAGATTCTTCCATGAGCGAGGTTTACGCAGACGGGGAGTTGGTGACCTTCGAAGGCCCACCTCCCTCTTCTCCCGGTCAAATCTACGAACTGTTGATGGCCGCTCTTAGTGAGAAGGGGCGAGCAGTGACGAAGTTTGTCGTGGACGGCGTGGACTTGCTGAAGGAAGAGGGAGACGCCCCCGAAACCTTCGAGAAAATCGAGGTAACCTCCCTCACGCATCAGGAACTAACCCTGCGGGTCATACGCGAATCGCTCCAAGCCATGGATAACCTAGCCGACGAGCTTCGAGCGTACGCCCAAAACATTCTTATTCTCGGTTGGTCCGAAATTTTCCGGCGCATGCAGGAATTCATCGCCCGTATCCAGCCCTTCGCGGACCTGCTCGACAATCTTGGCCCCTACGCCGGGGCCTACAGTCCCGAGTGGGGGAACGGACTGGCCGAGCTAGCGAAAACGCAGGCCGACTCCCTGGAACGAATCCTGAAGTGCTTCGAAGCTGGGGACTCCTCAGGCCTTTCAGACGAAGTCGCGCTCGAATTTGCCCCCCTGTTCGAGCGTTGTCGGAAATTCCTCATGGAAGAAGCGGTGATAGACTTGGAAAAGAGGGTGGGGGAGGCCGCCGCGTGAGCGCTTCCCCTGCCATCCTGCCCGCCAACGAGGCCGTCCTGCGCGCTCGCTTCCCCATTGTCCTGCACCGCCTTAAGGTTGCGGACGACCGGCCGGCCGACTCCTGTTTCTACGAGGATACGGAACGCGGCCCCCGCCTCATCATCATGCGAGGCGAGCACACCTTCCCCGTTTACGGTACACGCAAGCGCGGCAAGCTGATTGAGCGCTGGCTCTCCGGATTGGTTGTGGCCCCCGAGGCTCTTTACGCCGTCACCGGTTTCGGAGACGGCGCCCACCTCCGTGCTTTTCTACGCGAGACTCCCTCGGGTGCCAACTTGATGGCCGCCGAAAAAGACCCAGTCCTTCTCCGTGAAACCCTCGCCCGATTCGACCTTTCGGACCTCCTTGCGGACGAACGCTTCAGTCTCGGGGTGGGGGATTTGGACGACGAATACTTCGTCGACGTCCAGAACGCCGCGCTCACGGGCGTTCAAGATGTGGACCGGATCGTCTTCTCCCCCCTCTATTCGCTGGACGAGTCTTACTACGATCGCATGCGTAACGAGCTGGTCCGCCAGTATCTCATCCAACGTCCCCTCCTGGAGGTAAACGTGCGCACCGCCGTGAACATTCAGGAAAACACCTTTGAAAACCTTCCCCATCTGGCCAACGCTCCCGACGTGGGCGAGTTGGCCGGAGCCTTCGCCGACATCCCTTTCATCCTGGTGGGCGCCGGCCCCTCCCTCGATGATTCAATCGACTTTCTTAAGGCCGCGCAAGACAAGGCCATAATCGTAGCTAGCAACAGCCCCTACCGCAAACTGATCAACAGCGGCGTTCGTCCGCATCTCGTGGTTACGGCGGACCCACTCGCGCCCACCTTGGCGGGTTTCGAAAACGTGCCCTTGGAAGACGTTCCGCTAGCCTGCCCCTTCAGTGCCTACCCGGAAATCGTTCGCCGCTTCTCAGGCCGCACTCTCACCTGGAGTACCCTCAACCCCATTGTGGACGCCCTTCGGGCTCGCACCGGCAGGCCGCCTGCCGCACCCATATTAGAAAAGGGCACCGTTTCCGGTTGCGTACTCGACCTTTCACGCCTCTTCGGTTGCCGCAAGGTCCTTCTCGTGGGGCAGGACATGGCTATTAAAAGCGACGGTAAATACTACACCGAAGACTCCGTTTACGGGGACCGCGGCACTCACTACAGCTCCACCGACCGCATACAAAACCTACCCGGTAACACTTCCGAGACTGTCCCCGTGGAAAGCCGCCTCTTCGTATACCTAAAAACCTTCGAGGAATTCGTGGCGGGACACCCGCAGGTCGAGTACCGTAACCTCGCTCCACACGGCGCCCGCGTGGAAGGCGCTCCGTATCAAACTTTCGACGAAGCCCTTGAATGGATCCGAGACGGGGACTCCTCCATGGTCGCGGAAAAAATTTCGCAACTCCTTGATGATGCCAAGGTTGAATTAGACCCAGTGGAGATTTTCGCTCCCACCCGCGCCTTCGTTGAAGGCCTCTTTGAGGCCACCCTGTCCAACGCTCTCCGCATCGAGATGCTTCCGGACAAATTTGCCGGGGCCAACTACGCCAACAACTCCAAGCTGAAGGAATTGCTCTCGGAGGCCACCAAAGTGAACAAGCTAGTGGACTCTGGTCAGGTGGACTGGAGCATTCTTTTCGAGGGTAAGACCAAGGGCGAACTCGTGCAATACCGACGAAAAATACGCGATCTCAAGTTTCCCAACGAAACCTGGACCTCCCTTAGCCGAAACAAAGAGTATTACTGGGCTTTGGCCGAAGGTTGCCACTGGCTCCTAAGCATGATCGACGATCGAGTTCCAGCCCTCAAAACCGCTTCCCCGCTAGCCTGAACGGGCGATTCGCCCTGCCTTCAGCAAGCTCGCCGGGGAAAACCCGGCACGGACAATGCTTCACGTTAGCGCGCACATGTTCGCTCACGCTCAAAATTTCGCAAACAGGCTCGATTCTTCGTTCGGCATCGTTCG
>CAXGVD010000216.1:0-5103 GCA_964012695.1 uncultured Opitutia bacterium | reverse complement strand
GCGGGCGATCCGACCGGTGTCGTCGAAACTGCCGAAGCCGACTCGCCCCCAGGCGAAGGTCTTGTCGGTAGCACGCATGATAGGTTTCTTCAAATCGTTGACGTAGACTTCGATTTTGCCCGAGGCGTGCTCGCGGACGAGGCGGACGTCGTGCCAGGGGCGACTGCTCCACTTGTGGCCCTTGGTGGTTTCGTGGGAGATTTTGGTTCGGGGCTTGTCGTTCACGATGAAGCAGTTGTGGGCGTGCTTGTCGGTCACGCTGGCCACATGCGTGTAGTAGAAGCGGGAGCGGTTTTGGAAGTTGTAGAAGAGACACATGTCGCGGTGGCCGTATTCCTTGCCAGTTTGCCGAAGTTGAACGTCGAGGACGAAGTCCTTCACCTCGACGCCCTTCACAAGAGCGATGTTGTGAGGCGAGCGCACCTTGTAGGCGTACTTGCTGCGGCTAAAGTGCTCGACGTAGCCAAGTTCGCCGTCCTTGCCCCACTTCCAGACGCGAGGGTCGGTAAGAAAAAAGTCCTCCAAGGAGGAGGCGTCCTTGAAGTTTTGGGCGTAAACTAGCTCGTAGGAACCAGGCACGCCCTCGGGCAGGTTCTTGGTCTCGCCGGAAGCGAAGGTCGTGGCGAGAAGAAGGACGAGGAAGGAAATAGCTTCGGTTTTCATGAGCAAGCGGGTGAACGGATTGGCGGCGGGAACTTCAAGTTTTTTCGAAGAGGAGGACGCGCATGTCTCCCTTCAGGTCGTTCTTCAGCTCGTAACCGATGGCGGTGAAGTAGTGGAGTAGGATAAGCGGTGTGAGTCCTTCCACTTTTTCTAGGTCGAAACGTTTGTTAGGGTAGTATTTCGCGAGGACTTCCTTGACCGTCTTGAGGCCCCAGCGGGTGATTTTTTGACCTTTGACGTGGTAGTATCGATCGTGCTCTTCAAAGGCGTGCATTTCCGCGTAAACGATGAATTTGGCGCGGTCGCTAGTGGTGATGGCGAAGACGTCCTTCTTGTCGTTGAAGGTGATGAGGAGGGTCTCGGCCCGACCGAGATGAACGAAGACGAGGAAGAACAGGAGGAACGGAAGTTTTTTCATGGCGGTGGTGGCTGAGTTCGTGGTGTTATCGTTTTCTGTGAAACTGCATGACCGGCCGCGATAAAAGGAAAAGCCTGCTCCCACGCGGATGCGAGCGTCCCGCCTTCAGTAGACGTCCTTGAGGTAACGTTTTTCCTTTTGAAGGCCCTTGACGTAGGCAGCGGCGGCTTCTTCGTCCATGCCGCCTTGCTCGGAAGCGATTCGCTTGAGGGCGGCGTCCACGTCCTTGGCCATGCGGGTGGCGTCTCCACAGACGTAAAACACGGCGCCTTCCTGCAACCAGCTCCACAGTTGCGCACCCTTCTCCAACATCTTGTGCTGGACATAGACCTTCTCGGCTTGGTCGCGGGACCAAGCGAGGTCCAAATCGGTCAAGGCACCGTCCTTGCGGTAGCTCTCCCACTCTTCGCCGTAAAGATAGTCCGTCTTGGCCGAACGGTCTCCGAAGAAGAGCCAGTTCCGGCCTTTTTGCCCGGTGGCAAGGCGTTCCTCCAAAAAAGCCCGGAAGGGCGCGATGCCCGTGCCTGGCCCCACCATGATGATGGGAACGTCTCCGTCCTCGGGCAGTTTAAAATTCTTGTTGGGGTGGAGGTAGCAGGGCACCTTGCCGTCTTCCACCCGCTCGGGCAGGAAGGTGGAGCAGACGCCTTTGCGGGAACGTCCGTGGGCATCGTAGCGGACCAAGGCCACGGTCAGGTGGACTTCGTCGGGGTGCGCCTTGATGCTGGAGGCGATGGAGTAGAGCCGAGGTGGAACAGCCCGGAGTAAGCCGACGAATTCCTCAGCCGAAAGCCCCTCCGCTGGAAAATCCTCCAGCGCATCCAACAACTCCCGCCCCCAAAGGTAGTCCTGTAGTTTCTCCTTTCCGTCGGGTGCGAGCAGGGCCTCCAGCTCGGACGATTGGGCGAAGGCGTTGTACTTCTTCAGCAGAATCTTGGTCAGGCCCGTGCAGGCGTAGTCGGACAAGAGGGCCTCGCGCAACGGCTTCTCCTCGCCGTCCGTTCCAGGCACGGATTCGTCTCCCGAAAAACCGCCCGCCTTTAAAACCTCGGCAACCACCTCGGGGCAATTCGTGGGAATCACGCCAAGGGAATCCCCAGGGTCGTAGCTAATCCCCGAGCCGGCCAGAGACAACTCGAAGTGGCGAGTCTCCTTGCCGGAACCTTCTCCGCAAAGGTTGACGTTCTGGGTCATGGTGGCCGCGAAAGGAAGGTCCTTCGTGTAGCCTCCGGGTGCGTCTTGGGCGCTCATCGGGCTTAGTCTATTGTTCGGGAACCAGGCAATGAATTTGGGTGCAACATACTCCCGCCCCCTCCCCCGGCGAGGGTAAAACGCAGGAAAATTTCCCCTTCCCTTTTCTGCCTCTCCGGACGAACCTGTTCTGCATGAAAAGCGAATCCGGACTCGACCTAGATTCGGAGCGTTGGAGGGAAGCCATCGACGCCTCGCCCTACTCGCCCAACGAGTGGCGGGAGGCGGCTAAAGCCTTGACGAAGGCTTTGGCGACAAGAAAGCAACGGGCTGCTCCCAAGGACGTGATGGAATACTTGAGTTGTTGCGCTGGGTCGGCCTCGGGAGTCGCTCTCCTCCCCTTGTCTGAGTTGGCCTTAGATTTCCTCAAGACTCACGGAATGGAGAAGGCGAGACCGCTTGCGGAAGCACAACAGTGACTGCCGCCGCTACTTGCTAAAGCGATTTCGCAAGGCTTGCGTGAGCTTTCGCCACGGCGATGTACTTTTCCGCCCAGCCTCGCAGGGCGGCTTGCTCCTTTTCCGAGAGGGTCCGCTTGATCTTGGCGGGGACGCCCGCGACGAGAGAACCGGGGGGGATTTTCATGCCTTGCGGCACGACGGAGCCCGCCGCCACGATGGAGCGACGGCCCACGACGGCGCCGTCCATCACGGTGGCGCTCATGCCAATAAGGCACTCGTCTTCGACTGTGCAGGCGTGGACTACGGCGGCGTGCCCGATGGTCACGTAGTCGCCGATTACGACGGGATAATCGTCGGCGAGGTGAAGGACTGTTCCGTCCTGCACGTTCGTTCCTTCGCCAACTTGGATGTAGTTGATGTCCCCGCGCAGGACGCAGCGGTACCAGACGCTGCTAAGGGCGCCGATACGGACGTCACCAACGACGACAGCACCAGGAGCCACGAAAGCACCTTCGCCAAGGGAGGGTTTGCGGGAGAGATGGCGGGCGAGGCTCTCTTGAACCGTCATGACGAAGCCCCCACCCGAGGCCTTTTCCTAAAGCTCACTGACAGGCTTCGCATTCCTCGCCGTTGAGCATGGCTTGGATGCTGCACGCCTGTTTTTCCTCTTCGGTGTACTCCTTCTTTTCCGAGGGTTCGGCAGGTTTCGAGGAACCTTTGTCCTTGCGGAGGGAAACGGTGGCCTTCTCGATGTTGGTGGCGCCGAGGGTGCGAAGGTAGTAAGTGGTCTTGAGTCCGTGCTCCCATGCTGCCCGATACATGTGGGAGAGAGTCCGCATGTTCGGCGTACCGAGGAAAAGGTTGACGGACTGGGACTGGTCGATCCACTTCTGCCTGCGGGCAGCGGCCTTGATGACGTATTCGTAATCGACATCGAAGGCGGTGAGGTACTTTTGCTTGAGATTCTCGGGAATGACCTCGATGGCCTTCAGTTCACCGTCGAAATATTTGAGTTGCTCGCTCATCTCGCGGTTCCAGAGGCCAAGGGTCTTGAGGTCGCGGACGAGGAATTGGTTGAGGACGAGGAAGTCTCCACCGAGATTGCTCTTGGTAAAGAGGTTCTTGTAGGTGGGCTCGATGCAGGGGGAGGAGCCCATGATGTTGGAGATGGTGGCGGTGGGGGCGATGGCGAGCACGTTGCTATTCCGCATGCCCTGCTTGGCAATTTTCTGCCGAAGCGGCTTCCAGTCCATCTTGCCCTCCTTGGGCACGGGAATCTCCTTACCCCGTTCCTGTTCCAGGAGTTCGAGGGTATCCTGAGGCAGGATGCCCCGTTCCCACTTGGAGCCGATGTAGCTGCCGTAGGTTCCGCGTTCTGCAGCAAGGTCGCTGGAGGCCTCGTAGGCATAGAAGGCGATGGCCTCCATGAACTCGTCGTTGAATTCCACCGCTTCTTCAGAGGCGAAGGAGAGCCCCTTGCGGAACAGAGCGTTCTGCAGGCCCATCACGCCGAGCCCGACGGGACGGTGCCTCATGTTGGAGGTTTTAGCGGCCTCGGTGGGGTAGAAGTTGACGTCGATGACGTTGTCGAGGGCCCGCACGGCCACGCGGATGGTCTCGCGAAGTTTCTCATGGTCGAGAGAACCGTCCTCCTTAAGGTGAGAATCGAGGACCACGGAGCCGAGGTTACAGACCGCCGTTTCCTCAGGACCGGTGTTGAGGGTGATCTCGGTGCAGAGATTGGAGCTGTGGATGACTCCAGCGTGATCTTGCGGACTACGGACATTACAGACATCCTTGAAGGTGATCCAGGGGTGGCCCGTCTCAAAAAGCATCTTGAGCATTTGCTTCCAAAGCTCGAGGGCGGGTGCCTTGCGGGACCAGATCTCTCCCCGCTCTGCCTTGGCTTCGTATTCCAAATACTTTTGTTCGAAGGCGGAGCCGTAGGTTTCGTGCAGATCGGCCACCTCGTTGCTACGGAAGAGCGTCCACTCCTGGCGCTCCTCCATCCGCTTCATGAAAAGGTCAGGAATCCAGTTGGCAGTGTTCATGTCGTGGGTGCGACGGCGTTCGTCCCCGACGTTTCGGCGTAATTCGAGGAAGTCGAATACGTCGTTGTGCCAAGTTTCCAGATAGGCGCAGCCAGAGCCTCTGCGCTTGCCGCCTTGATTCACGGCGCAGAGTTGGTCGTTGTGCATCTTGAGGAAGGGGATTACGCCTTGGCTGTCCCCGTTGGTCCCTTTGATGTAGCTCCCCGTGCCGCGGATTGCGGTCCAACTGCCCCCGAGGCCGCCCGCCCACTTGGAAAGGTAGGCGTTTTCGGCGATGCCGCGCTGCATGATGGACTCGATGGTATCGTCCACCTTGTAG
>CAXGVD010000215.1:0-5106 GCA_964012695.1 uncultured Opitutia bacterium | reverse complement strand
CGCCAGCGCCAGCCCAAGGAAATCCTGCCCTACAAGGAATACTTCCTCAATGCGGACTCCAGCCGGTTCGGCCCCGGCTTGAAGGAGGCGATTCACCCCATTATCACCGAGGAGCTGATTCCCGAGTATGTCGGCCGCAACCGGGAGAGGCTCCACCAGCTGGCCAAGGCCGAAATCCAGTCCGGCCATCCCGGTGGCAGTCGGGACTCCGTCGACGGACTCGTCGCTCTCTACGAAAGGGCCGGCTACAAGGACTACGGCTGGAAGATGTTCATGGACCTGCGCGAGGCCGAGTGGTCCTACCACAGCTTTGACCCCATCGCTGCCGAGCAAGTGCCCTACGACCAGCTCGTCACCCGCTACCGCAAGGTGACGCTTCCCCGTGGGCTGGAAGACTGGTTCGCCCCTGCGAACGCCTCTCCTGTCTGGAAGCGCGGTAAAAGTCCCTTTGGCCACTACATGGGTAAGATCCCCACCGGCCCCGTACACAAGTGCGGAGCGGGCTGCACCGGCCCCGGTTGCTACGGTGCCACCCAGATTCGCTCCTTCTGGGAAAAGGAAGTGCTGCTTCTGCGCGGTGCTTTCAAGGTGCCGCCGCTCAAGGACGGCCATCGTTACCGGCTTCGCATCAACGACGGAAACCACGTTGGCTCCGGCGGCGGCCACCTCGTCTATGTTAACGGCAAGCCCCTCGTCGAAGCCAAAAATTGCAACGGTCGCGGCTCAGGAGGGCTCCCTAAGGGCGGGTACGTCACCAAGGAGTTTCTCGACGACTTCCGCAGTGGCGAAGTTACCCTCGCTGCCATCACCTTCCTTCGCTTCAACGACAAGTACAAGGTCAAGCCATCCTGGAAGGCGCCTCAAGGCAAGTTCAGCCTCCACTTCGAGGAACAAAAGCTCCCGCCCATGGGCGACGACCTCGTTTTTAAGTCCGCCGCCCTCGTGCCCATGCTTTCTTCCGAGTGGCAGGACGCGCAGGACCCCGAGGACCGGGAGAAGTCCGCCTCCGCCCAAAAGTTCCGCTGGGACGGCCGCTTCCTGAACAATCCCGCAATCGCCGGTGCCTGGAATGTGGTCGCCCAGGTCCCGAGCATAGCCGATTTCGACCCTGCTAAAAAGACCCGCGTCAACCGCCCGCCCTTCACCGCCATCACCTTCCAGCCCGGCGGTCGGACGGACAGCCCCGTCCGGGTCTGGTCCGAGAACATGCTGATGGACCTTAACCGTTTCCAAGCCCTCATGATGACCCCTAAAACCATCGCTGGTGCGGACTACCTCTTCATTGAGGTCGGCGGCTTCGGGACCCGCAACAAACCCGGCTGGAAGCCGCATTTTCTGGTCCTGTCGAGGTAGGCCGCTGGCCGAGAATCGAAGATCTTACGGAGAAAATCGTTGGCAATGATCCGTCGGGGATGTTTCCATTCCATTAATGAATCCTTTGTCGAAACTCCTGCTCCTGCTTTTGGCGGCGCAAGTCTTCGTGCTGTTGTCGGGCGAGGCGGCGAGGAAGCACAGGGAAGAGCCGACCCTGTGGTCGCTGGAACCAGTCGTCCGGCCAGAGACTTCGGGAATTGACGAGCTGATCCGCAAGCGGCTTCGCGCCGCCGGACTGCAACCATCTCCCGAGGCGAGTCGTCGTACGTTGGTTCGTCGGTTGACCTTCGACCTCACGGGCCTGCCGCCCAAGCCGGAGGAGGTGGAGCGCTTCCTCGCCGACGCGTCCCCCGACGCCTACGGTCAGCTGGTGGACCGCCTCCTAGCCTCGCCCCATTTCGGGGAACGCTGGGCCCGGCACTGGCTGGACGTCGCCTGTTTCGGGGAAAGCCATGGCTTCGAGTACAACCAGCCCCGCCAGAACTCCTGGCACTATCGTAACTGGGTCGTCCGCGCCTTCAACGACGACATGCCCTACGACCACTTTGCCCGGATGCAACTTGCTGGCGATACCATGGCCGAAACCGAGCCCGACGGTATCGTGGCCACCGGCTTCCTCGTGGCGGGCCCCCACAACACCACGCTCCCGTCAAGCGATCCCATGCGCAAGACCATGCGCCAGGACGAGATGGAGGGCATGGTGGCGGCCGTCGGACAGACCTTCCTCGGGCTGACCCTCAACTGTGCAAGGTGTCACGACCACAAACTCGACCCCGTCTCGCAGGTCGACTACTACCGTATCGTGGCCAGCCTCGCCGATGTTACGCACGGCGAGCGCAAGGTTCTCTCTGCGGGGCCTCACGTCCGCAAGGACATCGACAAGGTGAAGCTCGAACTGCGGGTGATCCGCAACCGGTTGCGCAACTTCGACACCAAGATGCGCGAGGCCATCCTTGCCGAGAGGGAGAACCGTCCGTCCCAACTCCCGGAGCCTCCCGTACCCTACGAAGCCTGGGACTTCACCAAGGGGTTGGAAGGCCGGTTCGGGAAGTTGCCTGTGAAGCTGGTCGGCGGCGCCCGACGGGATAACGCGGGCGTCCACTTCGATGGTCGCATGGCCTGCGCGGAAACCGGGCCGTCGGCCATCGAGTTCCGGGAGAAGACTCTGGAAGTCTGGGTGCGTCTGGCCAACCTGAACCAGCGGGGTGGGGGAGGCATCAGCCTGCAAGCCTTGGGCGGGGCGCAGTTCGACGCCATTGTGTTCGGAGAGCGCGAGCCGGGCAAGTGGATGGCGGGGAGTGAGGGCTTTCGCCGTTACCAATCCTTCCAAGGGGCACCCGAGCCGGAGGCGGATAAGCAGGTAGTTCACTTCGCCGTCACCTACGGGGCGGACGGCCTCATCACCGGCTACCGTGACGGTCTGCCTCATGGAAAGCCCTATAAGAGTAACGGCCCTCATGCCTTTCCGGCGGGCAAGGCCCAGGTGGTTTTCGGCGTCCGTCACTACCCACCTGGCGGGAACCGGATGCTGGCGGGAACGGTCGCCCGGGCGAGCCTATATGACCGCGCCCTGTCCCGTGCCGAGGTTGCCACCTCTGCCAGAGCTAAGAGCGATTACGTAGGCGTGGAGGAAATCTTGGCCCGTCTAGACGCTTCTCAAAAACAGGAGCGTGCGCGCTTGAAGACCCATGCGGACGAACTCCAGGCTCGACTCACCAAGCTGGAGTCGCAGAACCGCCCTGTCCCCGTTTACGCCCTGAACTCCCGCCGTCCGCCGAAGGTCTACCTCTTGAACCGGGGCAATGTCCTTGAGCCCGCCGCCGAGGTCATGCCCGGCGGCGTCGCCATCATCCCAGGCGCGGACTTCGGCCTGAACGCCAACTCGCCTGGGCCGGAGCGCCGTAAGAAGCTCGCCGCCTGGATTACCGACCCTGGTAACCCGCTGTTCGCCCGCGTTATTGTCAACCGGCTCTGGCACCATTACTTCGGGGTCGGCATCGTCGAAACGCCCAACGACTTCGGGTTTAGCGGGGGACGCCCGTCCCACCCGGAGCTCCTTGACTGGCTTGCCGACGAACTGAAGCGCGGCCAATGGAGCCTCAAGGCCCTGCACAAGGCCATTGTCCTGTCCGCGACCTACCGCCAGTCCTCTGCCTTCAACCCGACCGCCGCCGAAGTGGACGCCGGCAACCGGCTGCTCTGGCGTAAATCCCCTCGCCGTATGACGGGTGAGGAAATTCGCGACGCCTTGCTCGCCGTCTCGGGGAAACTTGACCCCGCCCTCGGCGGCCGCGGCTACCGGGACGTCCGCGAGTACAAGTTCAAAGGGAGCCACTTCTATGATCCCATCCCGCAGGACAAGTCCGAGCAGTTTCGCCGCACCCTCTACCGTTTCAGCCCGAGGGGAGCCAAGCGAACCATGCTCGACACCCTAGACTGCCCCGACCCCTCCGCCATCACGCCCAGCCGGGCCGTCACCACCACGCCCCTGCAATCCCTCGCTCTCATGAACAACGACCTCGTCCTGACCCTCGCCAATGCCTTCGCCGCCCGCCTCGGGGACGAGAGCAAGCCCGTCCGCCGGGCCTACGAACTCGCCTTCGGCCGGGCCCCGAGCGCCGAGGAGCAGAAGCTGGGCGAAACCTTCCTCCGTGAATACGGGACCGCCGCCTACTGCCGCGTCCTCTTCAACTGTAATGAATTCCTCCATGTCCGCTGAACTGAGCCGCCGGGAACTGCTGTCCTGGGGCGCCTACGGGCTGACCGGCGCTGCCCTGTCCGGCCTGTTGCAGGCGGAGACAGGGAGCCGTCCTACCCACACCCCCTCGGCCCGGCGGGTTATCCATGTCTGCCTGATGGGCGGGCTCAGCCACCTCGACTCCTTCGACTACAAGCCCGAACTAGCCAAGTTCCACGGCAAGCCCTTCAAGTCCAAGCATCAGCCCGAGACCTTCTTCAACCGCATCGGTCCCTTGCGCATGAACGACTGGGCCTTCAAGCGACACGGCCAGTCCGGTCTCTGGATTTCCGACCTCTTTCCGTACATCGCCACCGTGGCGGACGAGTTGACCGTGGTCCGCTCCATGGTTGCCGACAGTGCCAATCACACCCCCGCCACCTTCCAGCAGAACACTGGCTTCCAACTCAACGGCTTCCCCGTGATGGGTTCCTGGGTCTCCTACGGTCTCGGCTCGGAATCTGACGACCTGCCCGCTTACGTCGTCCTGCCAGACTCCCGGGGCTATCCCGCCGGCGGCACCATCAATTGGTCCAACGGTTTCCTTCCTTCCCGTCACCAGGGCGTGGCCTTTGAAAGCCGGGGCCACCCCATTCCCGACCTCTTCCCCGGTCGCGAAATCCCCGCCGGGACGGAAAGCGCCGGACGCTCCCTCCTAGGCCGGCTCAACCAAATCGATCTCGCCCGCAACGGGACCGAGGACGCCCTGCTGGCCCGCATCCGCAGCCACGAATTGGCCGCCAAGATGCAGTTGGCCGTGCCCGAGGTGACCGACGTCGGTCAGGAGACCGAGACCGTCCGCGAGGAGTACGGGCTTAACGGAAAGGAGACCGCCGACTTCGGGAAGAACTGCCTACTTTCCCGCCGCCTTCTCGAAAAGGGCGTGCGCTTCGTGCAAATCATCTCCGGCGGTTCCTTCGGTTCCCCCAGAATCAACTGGGACGGGCACGAGGACATGGTCCGCAACCACAACCGCGAGGCCCGCCGCATCGACC
>CAXGVD010000214.1:0-5111 GCA_964012695.1 uncultured Opitutia bacterium | reverse complement strand
GAAAGTGCAGATAACGAATGAAGGGACAGAAAATCTTAAGCGATGATCAACCAAACATAAGACAATCCGGAAGAACCCAGCATGAGTATGGTGGATAGCATGAATTTAACTAGAAAGAAGCATTGTTGATTAGTAAGCATGCCAACTATTACGCAAGAGGGACTTCCTTGGATCACTACGACCTCAAGATATCCATCTTCCGCGAGGGAAGACGCCAACCCGAGACTAATCGGACTGTTTGGCCAGGAGCTTGTTCACAAAGGCTTCAAGCGCCTTCCAACGCTTAGGCCAGAGAATGATCTCCAAGGCTAGGAAACGTCGGGCAGGGCAATAGTCTCGGAACTACTAACCGTTTTGAGTCCCGGGCTTCTTCCCCGAAATGGGCTTGAGTCCGGTGACCTTGTTGATGCGGAAATGCTCTCCGTCCTTGGTACCGTTCCCGGAAAGCTCGATAACAGCGCCACAGTGATATGCGAGGTTGAAGCGGTGAAAATCTCCAAAGCCCACCTCGATGCGGACAGGTTTTCGACCCTCTAAGTCGAGGTAGAAGGTGCGGGCTTCGTCGAGATCGTCGGACATGCGGAGGCGCCCTTGGGCGGTGACTTTGCCTTTCTCGTACTTGGCCCAGCTTTGAAAGGGGCGCTCGAGGTAGGGTTTGAAGGAACCGCCGTCGAGGCCGGGGAGGGGTGTGGTGGAGTTGGCGAAGCTGTCTTTTTCGATACCGAACATCTTGAGGAGGCTGAGGTGGAGACGGCCGAGTTCCTGGTTTTCGGAGTAGCGGAGGTAGCGTCCGGTCTTGAGTAGGCCGCCGCCTTTGCCGGCAAGGACGATGGGGATGCGGGTGACGGTGTGGTTGTCGCTGTGGCCCATGCCGGATCCGTAGAGGACGACGCTGTGATCGAGGAGTGAGCCATGGTGGTCCCGATAGGACTTCATGCGAGTTAACAGATAGTCAAACTTCTCCATGTGCCAGAGGCTGATTTTGAGAAGGGAGTCCAGGTTGTGTCGACTGAAGTTGCGAAAGAAGTGAGATAGATAGTGGTGTTGCTCGGTGATGCCAAGGAAGTCAAAGACCATGCGACTGTTGCTATTCCCGAGCATGTAGGTGATGCAGCGGGTGGAGTCCGTCCAGAGGGCGAGGGAGACGAGGTCGAGCATGGTCTCGACTTGCTCGTCGAGGTTGGAGGGGCGAAGGGGGCGGCGGAGGTCGGCGGGGGCAATCTTGGGATGGCGGGCTTGGGCGGCTTGAAGGTTTTCGAGGCGTTTCTCGGTTTCACGTACGACGGTGAGATATTCGTCGAGAGTTTGGCGGTCCTCGGTTCCTGCCCTGCGAGATAGATTCTTCGCGTCGGCGGCGACGCGATCGAGAAGGCCCACGGTTTCTCGCCGCTTGGAGGGATTGGTCATGGGGTTGCTGAAGAGGCGGTCGTAAATGAGGAGTGGATCACTCTCGCGGGGGATGAAGTTGCCCTGCTTGTCGTAGGAAATGTAACTGCAGCCGATTTGGTTGGTGAAGAGGCCCTCGGTGGTGAGTTCGAGGGAGCGGTGGGGGGTGTCGCCGCCTATCTTGTCGGCGATGAGCTGGTCGGCGGAGGCGGTGCGGGTGTTGCGGTGGTGCCCGCAGAGAAAGCGGCGGGTGGAGTTGGAGTGCGAGGAGAAGCCGAAGTCGCCGATGTTGTCGAGGATGATGAGATCTTCCTTGTGCTTGGCGAAGGGTTGCATGAGGGGCGACATGCGGAAGTCGCGCTCTTTGCCGCCGCCTATGTTCCAAGAGGGCGGGTGCACGCCGTTGGGCTTGAACAGCGTCATGAAGCGAAGCGGAGGCTTGTCGGCGGATTTTTGGCCTGCGCCTTCCATCAAGTTGAGAAAGGGCAAGGGGAGAAGAGCACCGGCTCCGCGAAGGAAGGTGCGGCGCGGCAGGCAGCGTTTGTTAGTGATGACGTTCATGGCGCGGCTCCTTGCTCCGGATAACTGGCTTGCAGGAAAGATAAACTGTTCACGACCTCGATGACAAGCTCGCGGTAGGTGCCGTCACCTTCGTCGAGACGACGGGCGATGGCCTCTATGGTGGGACGGTCGTGAAGTCCGGGTTTGCGGCAGAGGGCATAGGCCATGGCCCGCTCCACGAGATTGCGAACGAAGTCTCCCTTGCGACTGGTGACGAGTATTTTCTTGAGGCCTTGAAAATCCTCGAATGTCTCGCCCGTGGGGAGGCGGCCGGAGGTGTCTGCCTTGGGAACGTTTCGGCGGAAGCCGCCGCCATTGTCATAGGCCTGGAGAGCAAATCCAAGGGGGTCGATTTTATTGTGACATACGGCGCAGGCGGCCTTTGAACGATGCAGAGCAAAACGTTCCCGGAAGGTGAGCTTCTTGCCGCCGGGGCCGGTGGAAGGGATGGAGCCGACGTCGGGGGGGGGCTCGCCGAGGTGGTCTCCGAGGATGCGCTCGAGAATCCAGACCCCTCGGGTCACGGGGCCTCGGTTCATGGCGAGTACCCCGGGAATGGTAAGTAGGCCTCCGCGTTCCTTGACTTTTTCGAGTTGGAGCTTTCGGTTTTGAAAGGCTTTTTGCTCAATACCCCGGGGTTTCGCGAAACGCCCCAACCCTCGGTTGTCTCCGGGGTAGTAGCCTTGGGTGTGGGGATTGGCGAAGGCGACGCGGGAGTCGATCAACTCGGTCAGGGGGCGGTCCTCGCGGAAAAGGTAGTCCACGAAGTCTAGGGGCTGGGACTTGAAGGCGTGGGCCTTGTGCGGGTTCACGTTGCCGGCGGCGACTTGTTCGAGGGACAACCACTGGGTGGCGAACACCTCGGCCAGGCTGCGAGAACGCGGGTCGTTCAGCAAGCGATTCACTTGGGAGGCGAGGGCATAGGGCTCCGTCAGTTTTCCGGCTTCGGCGAGGTCCATCAGCTCGGCGTCGGGCATGTCCGCCCAGAGGAAATAGGACAGACGTTCGGCCAATTCATGAGCGTCCACGGGGCCGACGCCACCCGGTTTCACTTCTGCCAGCAGGCCTCGATAGAGGAAGGCGGGAGAAAGCATGGCAGCCTTCAGTTCGCCCCGCAGGGCGTCGACGAGCGGCTTCCCCTCCAGCCCCTTCAAGGCCTCTAGGTAGGGGCGCAATTTTTCCTCGGGCACAGGTCGGCGCCATGCCTTGGGGATGAAGGCGCGGACCATGCGCACCGCCTGCTCGGGAGTCGGCAGGCCCGATTCCGGCAAAGCCCCGACGTAGGTCTCCAGCTCCTTTCGCCGCACGGAGGAAAACAACTCCGCCAAACCCGCATCGATGAGAAAGGCATAGCGTTCCCAAGCCACCGTGGTCAATGGATTGCCGCCGGTGTCGTTGGTGAAGCCCGAGGCCCCGGGCGGGTCCGTGGGCATGAGCTTCATCACCAGCGAGGTCTCCGCCATCGTCTGCTCCGCCTCGCGGATGGCCACCTTAAGGTCGAAGCCTAGCAGGGAACGCAAGGAATGACGAAACTCGACGACAGACAACCTGCGGGCTCGAAACAAACCGGGCGCGGCCTTAACCGAGTCCACGAAGCGAAGCTGGTACCACTGACCGAAGGTCGCCAAGTCCGCCGCCGTCGGACGGGCTTTTTCCTCCACCTCCTCGGGCGGCATGTCGCCGCCTTCCAAGGCGTCCCGGACCTTGTCCCAAATCTCGAAGTCCTCGGCGAGGTCCCGCCCCTCGGCCAGCAACTTCGTGAAATCCACCTTACCCTTCACCTTCTCCCCACCGTGGCACTTTACGCAATGGGACTCAACGAAGGCCCGAACCTCCGCCTCCGGATTCGGAGAGACAGCAAGAGTTGCAACTGCAGCAACCAAAGCCGTTGCAAGGACGGCAAACCGGACAAGGCGATTCATGCGGGCGGACAGTAGGCGCCGAGCTTATCAATCGGACAAGCTCACGCCGTAGAAGGCCTCGGCGTTCTTGTAGAAAAGCTTTTCCAAGACCGCCCTGCCCTTCGGAGCGAAGAAGGAACGGATGACGTCGAGTTGCTCATGGTACTCGCCTCCTCGGTCGGTCACGGGCCAGTTGCTCCCGTAGATGACCCGATCCTCGCCGAAAGCTTCGTATACCACTTCGAAGATGGGCGCGTAATAGGCCAAATCCTTCGGAGCGGGGGATTGGCCGCTGCGTTGAAAGATGCCGCTCACCTTGCAGGACACGTTCGGGTGGGCCGCCACCTTCTTGACCTCGGCGGCCCAAGCGGAATCGGCGGGGGCTCCCGTAATGGTGAGGCCGGTGAGGTGGTTCACTAGAATCTTCAACTCGGGGACGGTGCGGGCGATGAGGTCCACGTCCGCCAAGTCGAAGTTGGACATCAGGACGTCCAGCGTGAGTCCCTTGGAGGCGAGGAGACGGAGGTCGCGCCAGACCGCGTCAGTGAAGAAATCCACCCCGCCGGGACGTTGGCGCATACGCAGACCCACGAAGCGTTCGTCCGCCGCAAAGCGTTTCAAGTGGGAGGCGAATTCGTCCGTGCCTATGGGCAGGTTGCCGACGAGTCCCGGGTAGCGTTTGGGGTTGTGCTTAACGAGGTCGAGGACCCACTGGTTGTCCTCAACCCGGTCGCTGGCCTCGACGATGACGGTGGCGGTCACATCGTTGGCCTCGCAAATGGCGTCGAAGTGCTCGGCCAGCACGGGACGGTACAGCACCTTGTCAGTGACGGGCGGCCACGGCACACCTTCGGAACGGTTGACATCGTAGAGGTGAATGTGGGTGTCGAGAATGGGAAAGTCCGACGGCCCGGACCCCGGAACGGTGAGGCAACCGCCCAACCCCATCGCCAAACCGGCGATCCACGTTGCTTTGAGGAGCGAATTCTTCTTCAACTGCATGGAAGCCAAAACAAAACGTTCCCTCCGCGCAGGCAAACCCCTTCGGCCCCGAAAGGCGGGTTTGGCTCCCCAGGTCAGGTCAACCAAACAACAAGTCAAACCTATCCACCTCGCATGGCATCGCGTTCTTCTCAAAACTCAACCGCCAGTTTCAGATTCGCCTCCAAAGGCACTCTTGGGTTTACTGGAGCAATCGTTGGGTCGCCCGCAACCTCGCGGGCGAATCGTTTTCATCCGATGCGTAACTCTTTTACAGTAACG
>CAXGVD010000213.1:0-5128 GCA_964012695.1 uncultured Opitutia bacterium | reverse complement strand
TGTTGCTTGGCCCCGTACTCGATAAGCTTGTCCGCCTTCCAACCGAGGGCCCGAATTGAGAAGTTGTCGAAGCCGAGCTTGACCTTGGGCGGGGGCGGGGTCTTGGCAGCGAGATTTCCGGCTAGGGTGGAGACTCCGGCGGTTCCCGCGGCACTTCTGATGAAGGACCGGCGGGTATGGAGGCGAGGATCTTGTTTCGATTTCATCGTGGTAGGTGTTTGGGCGAAGGGCTTAGCAGAGGCCCGTTTACTCGCCGTGGTCCCGTATGGAGGTGACGAAGGTGTTATGCTTGTTGTCGAGGACGACGTTTCCCGACTCTCCCCAGACGGCGGGGACCTCGTAGTTGATGGGATCCTCGATGATTTGCGCGAACTCGATGGAGGCCCACGGTATGGCCCGCTCGGCGCCGGCCTCCACGCTCAAGCCGTTCGCTTCCCCTACTGGCGAACCAGGTTCTGGGTTCTGAGCGGCTCCGTGCACCTTGCGGAAATGAAATGACCGGGCGTACAACACGAGGCATGCGGATGTTTCTGCGATGACGCGTCCGATAAAGACGTGCTTGTACTGTCCCTCGAAGAAGCGACGTAGGCGCACTCGGACATATTTGTCGGTGAATTGGTAGTTGGCCATGGTGGTTAAGAGAAGGGACTTCGTTAGCCTGGGTGCGTATCTGTGGCAATCCAGTTCGCCTACACCTGCTCCGTAAGTCGTCGAAACAGGCCGTTTTGTTTGCGTTTTTTCCGTTCTGGGCTTATATTTTGTGAATCACAGGTAAATAATGAAACCAAACGATAAGGAATCTGATTTGTTCGAGTACAAGTTTAAGTACCTCATTTCTGATGATAACGGGAGAGGAGAAAAGTATTTTCTCGCCCACGACAGTAATGAGGCTACACGAATGTTCGGTTACGCCTGTAGGAAGAACCATTTGCATCCTCACGCCGTAAGGGTTGAGAAGTGGAACCGTTGGAGGGAGAAGTGGGAGAATGGGAAGCCCGCGTCGCCAGGGCTTTCGGAGGTTGGGGCGAATTGATCGGAATACGTTACGCTTCCGGACCTGCGTAAATCAAGTGGCTTGGATCTAGTGTTTGCTCGCCATTGTGGCGATACGCCCAAAGAATTTTGTCGCAAGTCACGCAACCGTCCACGCAGGCTACATTGCCATGCGTTTTCGGTTCGCTTGGCGGCAGGCAATAGTGTCCGAGAAAGACTGGTTTTTCCTTCTTGGAGTAGGGGACGACATCCATCAAAGAGGAGGCGGGAGGTCCTTTGTATTCTGGTGCTCCCGCATAGGAGGGGAATAGTAAGTCGGCGTAGCTTTTTCCTGTCGGATCGAGCCACCAGCGGATTCGGGCCTTGTTTCGGGCAACGCCGAAGCGGTCTCGATAGGTTTTGTCGCGTGGGAACGGAACCTTGATGCCTCGGAGCAGGATTTGGGCGGCCTTATGTTCGGGTGTCCCCTTAGCCGCGGAGGCGCGCAGGAAGTTCTCGTCTTGGCAGGTTCGTCCCGCCACCACCTTCAGCGAAGGCGGGTGCCAAGTAGCGTGAACGACGCGCAGGGCGTCCGTTTCGAGAGACAGTGGAAGTGAACGCAGCCAATCCAGATGCGGGCGGCATTCTTCGGGAGGCTCGATGTCTTCCCCTTCCAAGAGGATGGTTTCCAGTAAGTGAAACTCGTGGTTGCCGAGCACGGCCAAGGCGGCCCCGCTCTCCATCATTGTCCGAACGACCCGTAGCACTTCCCCGTCATCCGAGCCGCGGTTAATGAAGTCTCCGGTGAAAACGGCCCGCCTGCCATCCGGGTGACGGAATCCGTTTCCCTCAGCGTAGTCCAACTTGTCCAAAAGCTGATGCAGTTGCTCGGCGTGTCCGTGGAGGTCGCCGATGACGTCGTGCCCGGACATTTCGGAGGCTTGGTTCGCTTTAGAAGAAGAAGCGGGAGTCAGAAGGGTGAAGGTGTGGGCCTCGGGCGGGGCGTGGAGCGCGGAGCACGTATGCGCGCTTGCTTGAACCGAAGAAGGATTTGGGAGAAATTCGTAGGCAGATTCGCCTGTTTTGCTCGTTGCATGTACACGACGGATTCGAAGTCCGTAGGGTTGTAGAGCAGCACCATGGCGTGCAGGAGGAGAAGTAGGTTGGGGTCCTTGGTGGTGGTGGTGCTTTGCTTCAGTTCGGTGATGAACGCTTGGTCGTTCACTTGGATGAAGATGCCCGTGAGGGGTTGGTCGGCGGAGAGAAGGGCTTCTATGAGTTGAGCATTTTCGTTGGCTGGATTGATGGCTTGGGCGAAGCGGATGAAGTCAACGCCCTTGGTCGATTTCCGGTCGAGGTTCAGCTCGCGGAGGGCTAGGCCGACTGCCCCGTCGGCGAGTTTATTTGCTGCGGCTTCGGGCATGGGCGTAGGGAGAGGCTTAGCGAAGGCGAGCCGGGGATAAGGTGAGTATAGACGGGCGAGAACGTTGTCGTAGTCCGTAATTGCCCCTTCCTTCCTTGCCTTGTGCAGGGCCACCACGATAGAGCGGTTGTTCGGTTGAAAGAGCTGCGCCACGTCGTAGCAAAGGATGCGGAAGTAGGAGGGCCGCTTCTGCTTTTCGGCCAAGTCCAGCATGTACTTGGCGAATGCGTTTTCATCCACTCGGTTGCCGAACACGCCCGGAGGTATGGGGCGTCTGGCTTGGAGCAGGCCCTTTACGTAGAGGGCGCGTTCGTTGTTGGGGGCGAGGCGGTCGCTCAGTCCCAACAGTTTTTGAGCTGTTGAATCGGCGGGATTGAGGCTTAGTCGTTGAGCCGCCAGCACGATGGCCGCGTTGGCGATGCTGTCCGCCACGGGCTTGGTAACCGGCAGGGGCACGGAGGTGGGAGTGGCGGAAGGTTGTGCTTGGCCGACGAGCCCGAGAGGGAATGCGACCAAGGCAGCACCTAGGGCCCAAACCGGAAGAAAAAATCGTTTTGTCTTTGGCGGGAGAGGCATCTTGCGTAAAAGCCCGGAAATGATTGGTTCAAACAGTAACGCCTCCTCTCGTCTCAAGGAAAGGTTTTTTTTGTGACTTCCTTCCAACTCGAAGCGACGGACCTCGCAACCGCCGGTCGTGTCGGCCTCCTGCGCCTGCCCCGCGGAGAGTTGCCCACGCCCGCCTTCATGCCCGTTGGCACGCTTGGTTCGGTCAAGGGCGTGATGCCCCGCGACCTGCGGGAAGTGGTTAAGGCCCGCATCCTACTCGGCAACACCTACCACCTCCGTCTGCGCCCTGGCCCAGAGGTCATGCGTAGGCGCGGCGGGCTTTCCAAATTCATGAACTGGAACGGCCCCGTCCTTACCGACAGCGGCGGATTCCAAGTCTTCAGCCTCTCGAAATTGCGCAAACTGACTGACGCGGGCGTGTCCTTCCGTTCCCACCTCGACGGGGCAGAACTCTTTCTCCGACCCGCCGATTCGATCGACATGCAGGAGGCTCTCGGTTCGGATGTCGCCATGTGCTTGGACGAATGCCCTCGCGCTGAAGCCTCCCGCGAGGAAGTCGCGGAAGCCGTGCGCCGCACCACCCTCTGGGCGAAAGACTCCCTGGACGCCTGGAACAAAACCATGGGGCCCGCCGAAGGCAGAAACCTGTTTGGCATCGCCCAAGGCGGCGCCTTCGAGGACTTGCGCCGCCGCTCGGCGGAGGAATTGCTCGCCCTGGACTTCCCTGGCTACGCCATCGGCGGCGTCAGCGTTGGCGAAAGCGAAGAGGAAATGTTGAGCCAAGTGGACTTCACCGCCCGCCTCCTTCCCACCGACAAACCCCGCTATGTGATGGGCGTTGGCACCCCGCCACAACTTCTTAAGATGGTGGCGCTCGGGGCCGACATGTTCGACTGCGTCATGCCCGCCCGGGCCGCCCGTCACGGCACCGCCTTCACTGCCGCCGGACGCCTCAACTTTCGCAACGAACGTTTCCGCGAAGACGACTCGCCCCTTGACGAGGAAACCGATTGCTTCGCCTCTCGCGAATTTTCAAAAGCCTACCTTCGCCACCTTGTCACCACCCGCGAAACTCTAGGTGCTGTCCTCCTCACCCTGCACAACCTCCGTTTCTACGTCTCCCTCATGGAACAGGCTCGCGAACGGCTTCTTGCGGGCGACTTCGCTTCTTGGTCCGCCGCATGGATCAATCACTACGAAGAAGGCGAACGCGAACGAATGTGCCGTTGAAGAAGAACTCCGCCTACTCCAGTTCCGCGATGATGGCCTGCATCTTCTCGGCGATTTCGGGGTGCTTGTCCGCCACGTCGTTCTCCTCGCCAACGTCCTCGTTTAGGTCGTAGAGGGCCAGCTTCTTGTCCGTCTGCAAGCCTTTCCACTTGCCCATGCGCACGGCCCGGAAGCGGCTCCAGCGCCAGAAGAGGTAGTCGTGCCTGCGCTGCTTGGCTGCGTGGCCGAGTAGGGTGGGAACGAAAGAGATGCCGTCGATGCCCTCGGGGATGAGGGCGCCGCCCAGTTCACAGGCGGTCGGGAGCCAGTCCCAGAAGGCGGAAGGGTGGTCGCTCACGCCCGGCTTAACCGTGCCCGGCCACCAGGCGATGGTGGGCACCCGGATGCCGCCATCGTGCAGGGAACGTTTGTGTCCGCGCAGCTTACCGTTGGAGTCGAAGAAATCCACCTTGTGCCCGCCTTCCTGATGCGGACCGTTGTCCGAGGTGAAGACAACCAGCGTGCGCTTCTCAATCTTCAAGTTCTTGAGCAGGTCCAGCACCTTGCCCAGGTCCGCGTCCATCAAGCTGACCATGGCGGCGAAACCCTTCTCGGGGTTGGGCCAGTCGCGGTTTTCGTAAATCCCGTAGTCGGGCACTTCCTGCCCGTCCTTCTCCACTCGTCCGGCTTCGTTGTTGGTGTGAGGGATGGTCCAGGTGAGGTTCAGGTAGAACGGCTTGTCCTTGTTGCGCTTGATGAAGCCGAGGGCCTCCTCCGTGATGCGGGTGTGGGCGTAGGTAACCTTCTTGGAGGATACGTTGCGGTGGCCCGAGTTCACGTTGCCCGGCAGACGCTCGGCCTTTTCGTTGCGGTAGAGGTGTTCGGGGTAGTAGTCGTGGGCCGCCGACTGGTCAAGGTAGCCGTAGAAGAAATCGAAGCCTTGCTTGTTTGGGTGCC
>CAXGVD010000212.1:0-5160 GCA_964012695.1 uncultured Opitutia bacterium | reverse complement strand
CGTCGTGTTGTTGGCGACTCGGACTTCCTGTCCGTAGCTTGCCGTTCGGCCGAAGCGAACGATTGAATCCCCCGGCTCTTTCGACATCCAGTTGACAACGAGTTTGCCGGGGTCGCGCGAGCGATGGCCCAGCCAGATTCGATCAATGCCGGAGGGACTGCTTCCGTCGGCGCAAGCGGGTGACTCGTCAGCCTTTAGCGTTGCCGATGGCGCGAGCAACAGGGCGGCGAGGAGGGTGAGCGTGTGTTTCATGTATTTGTTTATCAAGGTATCGGGCGTCGCAGATCGTTCCTGATGTTTCCTAAGGTCGTGGCAGCAGGTGCCTTTGCCGTCGGGGCCTCCGTATTGCGGCCAATCGGCGGCAGTCGTCGGAAGCGCCGACCGCAACGCCGGGCCAACCGCAAGTTGGGTGAATTGGCGAAGATTCATGGAGCTGAATCTTCGTTTGTCCCGTCTCCAAGTCAAGCCGTCCGCACGAGCCGTGATGGACATTCCGGGCCATCGCGGCGTACGTGCCGGTTGGGGTGTGAGCTGGAAACGGAGAATGGACATTCGTGTCCGTTCACACGCATGCGCCATTCAAGGGGAAGAGGAGTGTCCAGGGGATGACCTTGTCAAGAAGCGCTGAATTAGTCTGGCCATGGAGTTGGGGCCGGCCTACTTGCGGTTCATGAAGCGACGATTGTTTGCCGGTGTTTGGGTGTTGGCGTGCGGGTGGGTTTCCGGCGCCGTGACGGTTTTCGGCGAAACCGGGGCGAGGGCGGATTTTCGTCAACCGGACGCCGAGAACTTTCCCGACCTGTTCGCCTTCACGGACGTGTCCAACGCCTATGTGCTGCGGAGCGGGGGGGCGGCGTTGTTGTTGGACCTCGGGGACGGCGGGGCGCTCGGGCGTTTGGAGGAACTGGGGGTGAGGCGGGTGGAGTGGGTCTTGTTCACGCACCACCACCGGGAGCAGTGCCAAGGGGCGGAGAAGCTGAACCGAAAGGTGACTAAGGTGGCGGTTCCGGCGGGGGAGCGGGAGTTGTTCGAGGAGCCGCGGCGATTCCGCAAGTGGTTTCCGAAGCTGGGGGACAAGTACAGCGTGTACGGGGCGAGCTACGTCAGGCCGCCGAGCGTTCCCATTGCCGTGGACAAGGCTTTGGCGGACGGGGAAACCTTTTCTTGGCGCGGCTATGAAATCGAGTGCTTGGAGACTCCGGGACATTCGCCCGCAGGCATGAGTTGCCTGTTGCGCGGGAAGGGCGGGGCGGTGGCCATTTTCTCGGGTGGCGTGATGCACGACGGGGCCAAGATGTCCGGTTGGTATGACTCGGAGTGGGACTACGGTTTCGCCAAGGGGGTGGATGCGCTTCTTGCTTCGGTGGACAAGTTGGCGGCGAAGAAACCGGCTCTCCTCCTGCCCGAGAAGGGACCTGCAGTTCGCAAGGCCACCGAACAATTGAAGGTCTACAAGGACAAGCTCGCCGTTTTCCGCAAGAGCTACGTCCGGGGCTACGATGTCTTCGACGCCACCGCTCGGGAGCGAGACCCCGTTTCCACGCCGACCGACTTTCCCCTGATGAATCGGGTCACGCCGCACCTGTACAAGCTGAACCCGGACACCTTCGGAAAGAATTTTTCCGTCATCATTTCCGACGCCGGGCGCGGTTTGGTCCTCGACTGCGGGCTCTTTCCGGAGGTCTTTCTGCACCGGCTCGTCCAGGGAATGCGGAAGCATTTCGGATTGAAGCAAATCGACGCGCTCTGGATTTCCCACATGCACGGAGACCATTTCCTGCTAGGGCCCATTCTGCGCGAGAAGTATGGGGCCAAAAGCTGGACCCTCGACCTCATTGCCGACAAGTGCGAACGCCCCCGGGACTACGACTACGCCGCCCTCGTTTCCGCCTACGGTTCGGGTTTCGACGGGATGAAAATCGACAAGCGCTTCCGCAACGGCGAGTCGGTGGAGTGGGAGGGCTACAAGGTGCAGGTGGACTGGATGCCCGGGCAGACCGAGTTCGGTTGTTGCCTGTGGTTGGAAATCGACGGCAAGCGCATCGCCTTCACGGGGGACAACCTCTTCGCCGATTCCTCCAACCCCGCCCAGAACGGGCACGAGGCGGTGGTGGCCCGCAATAGCTCGGTTTTGGAGGAGGGATACCTGTTGGGAAGCCGCTACCTCAAGGAACTCAAGCCGGATATAGTGATGGGGGCTCACTCCTACGTCATGCCGAAGCCCGAGGGCTTGCTCAACCGCTACCACGATTGGGCCAAGGAAATTATCGGCCTCTACAAGGACCTCCTGCCCGAAGCCGATTACGAGTATCTGTACGACCCTTACTGGGTTTCCGCCCATCCTTACCGGATTGATCTCTCCGAGGAGGACGAGCAAACCGTGGACGTCACGGTGCGGAACTTTCGCTCCGTTCCGCAGGTTCACCGAATCGAACTCAAGCTTCCGCCCGGCGTGACCGCCGAACCGCCCGTCCTCGAAGGCGTCCTCGCCCCTGAATCCCGCCGAGCCTACCCCGTGAAGCTTAGCCTCGACCGCAAGCTAGCCCTTGCCGGCCTCCAAATCGTTCCCTTTGGCATCACCTTGGACGACAAGCGTCACGGCCAACTCTTCGACTTCATTATACGGACGAGCGAATAGGACGGTGCGACTTTCGTGGACGTAGAGTCTTCACCTTGCTAACAATTCGGGCGTGAAAGTGAAAGCCTTGTCCCCCCTTTCCTTGCTTATTCCCTGCGCTTTTGCGTGGGCCGAACAGGAAACGCCTTTGTTCGACTTGGAAGCGATTCGGGACGCTTCCAGTTTGGAGGTCGAGGTCTTGCAGGACTGGCGGTTGGTTCCGGGCGAGCCCGCCACCCGACAGAAGCTGGTTAGCATCAAGGTGGGTGAGTTGTTGCCTGGGCGGCCGTATCGGGTGCCTGTGCGCATGGTCGTGCCGTCCAAAGGGAAGGCAAAGGGCTTTCACCTCACCGGCAGCCACAACCCGGGGGGCTTGGCACGGGCGGTGCCTCCTCGGGGCGTGGACGCCGAATTGCTCAATGGTGGCGTGGGCTTGGTGCAGACCGTCGTTCAGGTTCTCCGGCAGTCGGGACAAGGGGAGCTGGGCACGGCGGCCGATGAGGCCTTTGTCAAGACGCTCGACCCGCGTCACTCCATCCAGTACTGGGGATGGCCAGCTACCCTCATGCGGGCGGTGACGGCGGCCTATGCCGAGAAGGAACACTTCAAGAAAGGAAAGGTGGCCATGTCGGGTGGCTCCAAGAACGGAGCCTCGCCTTCCTGCGCCCTGATTCACGACGACCGTATGACCGCGGTCTTCGGGGCGGTCTCGCCCATTTGGGAGTCCCCCCTGCGGCTTTGCGACCGCAAGGCGTGGGACGCTCTTCGGGCCTTCAACGAGCGCTACGCCGACCAAGTGGCAAGTGGTCGTGAGCGTTTCCGCCTCCTCCGTCACCCTTTTCTCGGCGGTACCTTCGGTCCCGTTTACAACCAGCGGGCTATTGAAGCCGGCCATTCTTGGGAAGACCTGCGCAAGCTGGCTGAGCGCATGGCGGACAAAGTCTTCGTTTCGCGCAACCTTAAGGCTTTGGCTGCACGCCGCGCGGAACTGCTTTTTCACCCCGGCACGCACGACTTCGTGTGCTTTGACTTGGCTTGGGGCGGCGAGCACTACCCCCAAATTCCGCTCCACCTTTCTCCCAACACTGGACACGGCAAGAGGGGAGGGCACCCTGGAGAGGCACGGGGCGAGCAAAACAAGGCTGCTTTCCTGCTGAACCACTTCTTCGGCGGGGACGAAACGGAAGCTCTCCTCGAACCTCCAACAGTAAAAGCTCGACGCGAGGGCAAGCTCCTTCAGGTCGAGGTCGCCTTCAAGCCGGACTCGGCGGCGGAAACCGGTCGCATCTTCTGGATGTTCGACCGCGGACCGGACGGCAGTGCAGCCTATGTTCGCGAGCCTTTTCCTGACGACCTGTGGAAGGAGATGACCTTTCACCCCGACTCCAAGACCTGGCGGGCGTCCATCCCGCTCAAGGCTGGTGCCATCCGCATCGACTTCTTTAGCAATCATCGCAAAACTCTTCGACTTCCCTCCGGATCGTACCCGACCTACCTGTCGAGTCCCTACCGACGCTTCTCCATCAAGGAGTGATAAAGGTTGGGGTGGTCGCCATTTTTTGTGTGGCGGTTCTCGGGCGGGCGCGGCAATTATTGATTCTTTGTCTTTGTTCTAAGCCATGAAAAAATTCGTTTCCGTATTGTTGCGTTTGGGTGTTTGTTCGGCGGCGGTTTTGTTCTCCATTGGGGTGCAGGCCGCCGAGGAGAAGAAGCCCCACGCGGTGTTGGTGGCGGGAACGCCACACTACCAACCAGCCATCAGCTTGCAGGGCTTGTCGGGGGAACTGGAGCGCCACGGCTTCCGTGTCAGTTTGGTCCGGGCGAGCTATAACCCCGAGAGGAACCCGAAGGGTCTGCCGGGCTTGGAGAAGCTGAAGGAGGCGGACGTGGCGGTTTTCTACGCACGCTTCCTCACCTTGCCGGACGAGCAGTTGAATTGGCTCACGGACTACTTGGAGGCGGGTAAGCCGATGGTGGGTTTCCGCACTAGCACGCACGCCTTCGCCTACCCGAAGAATTCCCCCAACGCGAAGTGGAACGACGGGTTCGGTCGCGAGGCGTTGGGCTCCAAGTATTTCATTCACGGCAAGGGACCGACGAAGGTTACGTTCGCTCAGGGGGCGGAGAAGCATCCCGTGCTCACGGGGCTGGACCTGAGCAAGTCGCTTACGGCGGCGGGCACTTTGTACTTGGTCGAACCTCCGAAAGACGCCACGCCGCTCCTGATGGGTGAGGGCGCTTTTTCCCGCACGGGCAAGGTGACGAACGGCTTCGGCACCCATGACTTGAAGCCGCGCATGTCCGACGAGGTGGCCTGGACTTGGAAGAACCAATGGGGCGGCCGGGTCTTCTACACCAGTATAGGTCACCTCGACAGCTTCAGGGACGCGAATTTCATGCGGCTTTACGTCAACGGCATCCATTGGGCCGCGGGCCTGCCCGTGCCCGAATTGGTTGCGGAAGTGCGGCCTCTGACTTTCCAAAGGGCACAAACGCCCGCGCAGGTTGCGCTCGCCAAACCTTCCAAGGACAAGGGTAGGCCG
>CAXGVD010000211.1:0-5179 GCA_964012695.1 uncultured Opitutia bacterium | reverse complement strand
GAGGTGGCGGCGCCTCGGAGGGAGAGGCCTTGGGTGGTTGGGTGGGCTGTGGCGGAACCGCCTCGTCGGAAGGCGCCAAAGGTGGGGTGGAGGCGTAGGAGGTCGTCCAAACGTTGGGCGGAAGGGCTTTCGAGGTCGCGGCGGAAGAAGACGTTTCCTAGGTTTTCGGGCGGCGTGATTCCGCTTTCCCGCACCTCGATGGGAGCCAGCTCAGTCTCTTGTCCGCAAAGGACGTCGCTCCCGTAAAAAGCGCAGACGGGCAGGCTTGCCGATAGGAGGCAAAGGCGGGTTCTCAACATGTTGGCCAGGTATTGAAGCCGAAGCCGCCGGAAGGCAACCGTCCTTTGCCTTGACTCCTTTGGCGGCTTGCGGATGACTGGGTTTTCATTCGTTTTTTACGGCATGAAGAACTACCTCGACATAGTGCGTGAGACCTGGGGCTTTGACCGGCTTTACCCGAACCAACGGGAAGCCATCGAGGCCGCCTTGGCGGGCAAGGATGTCTTGCTGATTCTACCAACAGGAGGGGGCAAGAGCCTGTGCTACCAGTCGCCCTCTTTGTGTAACGGAAAACTCAACCTGGTGGTGTCTCCCCTTTTATCCCTCATGAAGGACCAAGTGGATGGCCTGCGACTAAATGGGGTTGCGGCGGATATGCTCGCCAGCTCTCAGGGTGCTGCAGAGCGTGGAGAAGCATTGCGCCGACTCAAGACTGGGGAAACCACCCTTCTTTATGTTACACCAGAGCGTGTCACCGGGGAAGGCTTCGAGGAACTGACGGCGGGTTTGGACTTAGGCATGATTGTCGTGGACGAGGCCCACTGCATCAGTCAGTGGGGGCACGATTTTCGGGACGACTATCTTGCTCTCGGTTCGCTCCGTGATCGCTGGCCGGATGTTCCTTTCTTCGCCTGCACCGCCACCGCCACACCCCGGGTGGTGGAGGATATCCGGGAAAGACTTCGCATGAGTGAACCGGAAGTGATTATCGGTTCCGTTGATCGTCCTAACTTAACTTACAAGTTTTATCCGAGACAAGGAGATGGGTTGGCCCAGATTCTAGACGTCGTCAGGAAAAATCCCAATGATGCGGGAATCGTCTATGCCATCCGTCGCAAGGATACTGTGGATTTGGCGGAAAAGCTTCGGGCAAATGGCGTGAACGCTCTGGCTTACCATGGGGAAATGGAAAACGCCGAGCGGGCCCGCGTGCAGGATGCCTTCATGACGGACGAATGCCGAGTCGTCGTAGCTACCGTTGCCTTTGGCATGGGTATCGACCGTACGGACGTCCGTTACGTTTTGCATGCCCGCATGCCAAAGTCCATCGAGCACTACTCTCAGGAATCAGGTCGGGCTGGACGGGATGGAGAGCCCGCCGAATGCATTCTTCTCTACTCGGGCGAGGATTTCGCCCTGTGGAAATTCATTGTTGAGAAGAGCATGAGCGAGAATTCCCCCGAACTGGAACCTTCGCTCGCCCGCCTCTCGGAAACTTATCGCTTTAGCTCCGGTTCTCAGTGCCGACACCGCTTCCTCTCCCGCTATTTCGGGCAGGACTTGGAGCCCGGCTCCTGTGGAGCCTGCGACGTTTGTTTGGAGGAGTTGCCCCAAGTGGCGGACTCTCGCAAGGTAACGGAAACCGTTCTGCGCTGCGTGTCTGAGTTGGGCGAACGTTTCGGAGCCGTGCAAGTCGCTACCGTTCTGCGTGGCGGTGACACCGAAAGGGTGCGGCAATTCGGACACGACCAGCTTTCTTCACATGGTTCCATGCGCGATTACAAACAGCCTGAGATCCGCAACTTCATCGACCAGCTCCTCGGCCAACAACTACTCGCAGCTCGCTATGTGGACGAAGAAAAGAAAATCTCCGTTCTTGGGTTGGGCGAGGAGGCGCCCGTTTTTCTCTCCGGAGGAATGGAGTCAAAGCTCTTTCTTACGAGAAAGGTGTCGGGGAAGAAAAGCCGTCGCCGATACGGGGAGGAAGTCGCAAAGCCAAGGCACGCCGAAGAGATCACTCCGGAACACCTCCGCGATCAAGTCTTCGAGGAATTGCGCGAATTCCGCCTTAAGCGAGCTCGAATTGGCAGAGTTAAGCCGTACCAAGTTTTTTCCGATGCCACTTTGCGGGAAATGGCAGCCCTGCTTCCGGCCAACAAGGAAGAACTTCTCGCCGTAAAAGGTATCGGCCAATCCAAGGTGGACAGATACGGCAAAGGCGTTCTCGAAATCCTCGCCAATTGGCGCCTCGAACTCGATGTGGAGGAGCCGGCAGAAGTTGCTGTCCAAGTCGTCGATGACCCCCCGCCTAATCCCCAACCCGAGAAGCCCGTTCTCCATACCATCGGCTATGAAGGTTTGGAACCCGAGAGTTTCGTGAGCATTCTTCGCTCAGTCGGCGTGGAAGCGCTGGCCGACCTTCGTTCTCAGCATCATTCTCAGGATACGCCTGCTTACTCCCAAGATGCCCTTAAGGTTGCCTTGAAGGCCGCAGGTCTACTTTACGTATTTCTGGGAAAGGAGCTCGGCGCTTGTCGCGAAGAGGACGAAGCTTACGACGGTGACTTGGCGCGTTACGATCTTATCGAAACGCTTCCCGCATTCACAACCGGCCTTGACCGCCTCCGCAAAGGGGCCGACGGTTACCGCATTGCTCTCCTTTGCGCGCACAAAGACCCTCTCAACTGCCACAGCACTCTTCTCGTAAGCCGCATTCTCTATCGAGAAGGTTATGTATTCCGCCACCTTCTACCCGACGGTTCCGTCCAGGAACAGGCCGACTTGGAGGAACGGTTACTCCGTGAAGAAGGCAAGGGGGCTGGAGAAATCAACTTCGAGACGGGCGCACTCAAAGCCCGAGAAACCCTTCTCGAAGAAGCCTACCAAGCCCGAACCGAACGAACGGCCTACCGGCGGGGAACTACCTGAGCCATCCGGGCTACAATCCCTTGGCGAACCTCGCGTACTCCGCCTTTTTTTCTTGGGCCCTTTTCAGGAGACCCTCGAGGGTGGGCTTTTCGGATTGGGCGAGGTCTCGGGTCTCATTGGGGTCTTGGCGTAGGTTGAAGAGGCGGGCGGGCTTGCCGGGTTCTTGGACCAGTTTCCAGTCGCCCGAGCGGAGGGCGAGCCATTCGTCCCGGGCCAGCTCGGCGTGGGCTCCCGTCTGCCAGAAAAGTTCGCGTTCGGCGGGTGAAGCTTGGCCGCCGAGAAGGGCGGTGGAGAGGTCGATGCCGTCGAGTACTAGCCCTTCCGTGGAAGCTCCCGCGAGCCGGGCGAAGGTGGGGAAAAGGTCTAGGGCGGAGCAGACTTCTGGCAATACGGAACCGGCTTTCACCTTTCCTGGCCAACGGAGGAGACAGGGCACGCGAAGGCCGCCTTCGTAGAGGGTGGCTTTTTCGCCGCGCAGGGGCTTGTTGGAGCCGCCGTGCTTGTAAACGCCGCCGTGGTCGGTGAGGAATAGCACGAGCGTGTTTTCCCGTAGCCCGAACTTGTCGAGGGCTCCAAGGATGCGTCCGAAGTTGTCGTCCAGGTTCATCACTTTGGCGGCGAAGGCCCGGCGGATGGGGTCGGCGGAAAGCTTGGCCACCCGGGGCAGGTATTCGGGCGGGGGTTGCATGACGTTGACCGGGCTTTGGGCCCCTTCGTCCCACGCCTTGCCGAAGTGTGGGGCGTTGTAGGGGAGGAATAGAAAGAAGTTTTTCTCTTCTTTCTGTTTCTTTGTTTTGGCATGGCCTTGGAGGAAGCTAAGGGCGGCATTGGTGATGATGTCTGTGGCATAGCCGCTTTCTTGAAGGAGTTCATCGTTGCGGTACCAGTCCGGGCGTTCGCCGTAGCGTAGGGTAAAGAAGTCGATGCATCCGGCCGTATGTCCGTGAAAGAGGTCGAACCCGTGGCGGTTGGCCCAAAAGGTCTTCTTACCGTGCCCTAGGTGCCACTTGCCGATAAGGGCGGTATCGTAGGCGGCCTTCCTTAGTACGGTGGGCAAGGTGGTTTCGCCGGGTTGGATGCCGCGGCCCTTGTCGTAGTCACCAAGGAACATCAATGCCTGAAGGAGTCGTGATTTGGAGCGGGAAGGATTGCGCCCTGTGAGCAAGCCGAAGCGGGAGGGCGTGCAAATCGAAGAGGCGGCGTAGAAACGCTCGAACTTCATACCGTCCCTAGCCAGTGAATCGATGTGCGGGGTGGGGATTTCGCTACCGAAGCAACCTACGTCGTTCCAGCCTTGGTCGTCTGTGAAGACTACCAGGAAATTAGGACGTTCCGCGGAGAAGCAGGTCCAGAAAGGCAAAAGGAAAGCAAATACAATACGAAGCATGGGAATTGGTTGGAAGGTGAAGAAACTTCCCAATGAAGCGTCCTGCGTCAAGCGGCGTATGAGCGTCAAGAGCCGGTTGCAAAACCGAAACGATGGTCTATGCTGGCCACTTTCATGATTAGCGGGAGGTATCGATTTCACCCGACGTTGGCGGCGACGTTGGCGGCGTTCGCCGCTTGTGTATGGTTGTTGTCGGGTTGCGGGGAAAAGGAGGGGCAGAACTACGCCGCATCCGATTCCACTCTAGGCGACGCCCGGGTTGACGAATACCTAGGTTCCGCAACATGCGCCGAGTGTCATCCGGGGGAACATGAGAAGTGGCGTACCTCTCACCACTTCCACGCCATGGAAAAGCCTTCCGAAGAAACCGTCCGGGCTGACTTCAACGGCTCCACCTTCGAGCGTTATGGGGTGACTTCCCGCTTCTTTCGAGAGGGGGACAAGTACCTCGTGGAGACGGAAAACGAGCAGGGCGACATGCAGGTGTTTGAAGTCGCCTACACCTTCGGTTGGGAACCACTCCAGCAGTATCTCGTACGGTTCCCGGACGGCCGCATGCAGGCGCTTCCCACCTGCTGGGACGTCGAGAAGAAACGCTGGTACCACCTTTATTCCGATGAACAAATCAAGCCCGACGACCCTCTATTCTGGACCCGCTCCATGCAGAACTGGGACCACATGTGCGCCGACTGTCACTCCACCAACCTCCGCAAGCAGTTCGACGAAAAGACCCAAACCTTCTCCACCGTCTTCTCGGAGATGAACGTGGCCTGCGAGGCCTGTCATGGCCCCGGAGCCAAACACGTGGAACTGGCGAAGGCGGGCAAGGGTTGGCAAGGGCTATCCCACTTCGGCCTTGCGGAC
>CAXGVD010000210.1:0-5181 GCA_964012695.1 uncultured Opitutia bacterium | reverse complement strand
ACTCCTGGGCCGTCCACGCCGTCACCTCGGAAGGTCTCTCCGTCCCCATCCTACCCGTCATTGGCAACCACGAGGTGAACCCTCGGACCCGAGGCTGGCCCGCCAAGGCCAAGTTCTTTCACTCCCTTTTCCTCCAACCGAAAGAGGCCGAGCACACCTGGCGTGCCGTGGATGTCGGCTCCTTCCTCTCCTTCTTCCTCCTAGATTCCGACCACGGTTTCCCCGTCCGGGGCCCTCAAACTGATTGGCTCTCCCAAAACCTCTCCCGCCGCTCCGCACGCCCGTGGCTCTTCGCCTGCTACCACCAACCCGCATACGGCACCGCCAAAAGACCCAACCTGCAAGTGCGGGAGCACTGGGTTCCCCTCTTTCAGAAACACGGCCTCGACGCCGCCTTCGAGAACGACCACCACACCTACAAACGTACCCACCCGCTCCTCAACGGAAAGCGGAACGAATCCGATGGCGTACTTTACCTCGGGGACGGCGCGTGGGGCGTACAGACCAGACCCATTTCCAACCCCGAACAAAAAACCTACCTCGCCAAAGCCGAAAGCAGGCGCCACCTTATTCTCGTGACCTTGACCAAGGAACAAGCCACCTTCGAAGCCATCGACGCCAACGGCACAGTTTTCGACCGAGCTTCCGCACGACCATGACCGCCGCCTTCGACGTCGAACGCGTCCGCCGCGACTTCCCCATCCTCGCCAAGACCGCCCGAGGCAAGCCCCTCGCATACCTCGACAACGCCGCCACGGCTCAGAAACCAGAGGTCGTCATCGAAGCCATCGCGGACTACTACCGATCAGCCAACTCCAACGTCCACCGCGGCGTGTACGCTCTCGCCGAGGAGGCCGAAGCCGCATATGTTCGAGCACGCGCAAGCGCTGCTCGCCACCTCAACGCATCCGCCGAGGAAATCATCTTCACTCGAGGCACTACCGAGGCCCTCAACCTCGTCGCCCAAAGTTACGGGCAATCAAACCTTTGTGCGCGCGACGTCGTCGTCCTCACCGT
Organism: uncultured Opitutia bacterium; assembly: GCA_964012695.1. GTDB lineage: Bacteria > Verrucomicrobiota > Verrucomicrobiia > Opitutales > Seribacteraceae > CAXGVD01. Next base: position 4,164 of record CAXGVD010000210.1, on the reverse strand, counting down.
CATGGAGCACCATGCCAACATCGTGCCGTGGCAATTCGCGGTCGAGCGGACTGGAGCCCAAATCAAGGTCGCGCCCGTCCTCCCCGACGGCTCTCTCGATCGAGACGCCCTCCGATCCCTCCTCGACCTGCCCAACGCCAAAATCCTCTCCCTCGCTCACACCTCCAACTCCCTCGGCACGGTCAACCCCGTTGCCGAAATCTGCGCCGAAGCCAAAGAACGCGGCATCGTCACCGTTGTGGACGGCGCCCAAGCCGCACCCCATGGACCCGTAAACGTCCAGAGCATCAACTGCGATTTCTACGCTCTCTCCGGCCACAAGACCTACGGCCCCATGGGCATCGGCGTCCTCTACGGCAAGCGGGAACTTCTTGAAGCCATGCCTCCCTACCAAGGCGGCGGCGACATGATCGACCAAGTCACCTTCGCAAAGACCACCTACGCCCCGCCCCCCCAGCGTTTCGAAGCGGGCACTCCGAACGTGGCCGGAGCCATCGGCCTGGGTAAAGCTCTCGATTACCTAGCCGCCCTCGACCTCCCCGCCGCCAACGCCCACGAGCAACGCCTCCTCCAACTGGCCACCGAGGGACTCACCGCCCTTCCCGGCCTCACCCTGCACGGTCAAGCTGCGGTGAAAGCCCCCATCGTCTCCTTCACCGTGGAAGACGTCCATCCGCACGACCTCGCCTCCCTCCTAGACGCCCAAGGCATCGCCATCCGTACCGGTCACCATTGCTGCCAACCTCTCATGGACCAACTCGGCGTACCCGCCACCGCCCGTGCCTCCTTCGCCTTCTACAACACGGAGGAAGAAGCCCACCGCCTCGTGGAAACCACACGCAAGGCCCTTTCAATTCTGAGGTAAAGTGCCAGCCTTTTACTTGCCAAGCTTCTTCCTCAACCTAACTCTTATCACCAAACCAATCAACCTACTCATATGAAACTTACCTCCTCCCTCTCCTCCGCTCTATTGCTCGTACTGCTTCCCTTGGACCTCTCGGCCGAGGATAAGAAAGCCGAAACCGCCTCGAGCTTCGCCCGGCAGACCATCGACCTCGGGGTCGTCTGTTCGGACCTCGACAAGTCCCTCGCCTTCTACAAGGACGTGGTCGGCTTTTCCGAGGCGGCCGGCTTCAAGGTCGGGGGAGACTTCCCCAAGAACGTCGGGCTCACGGACGGAACTCCGCTGGACATTCGCGTCCTCGCCCTTGGGGACGAGGAAACCGCCACCAAGCTCAAGCTCATGCAGGTAAAAAGCGAAAAACCCGCCCGCGTGATCAAGCAGAAGTACATTCACGTCGCCACGGGATTCTCCTACCTCACGATTTTCGTTACGGACGTGGACGCCGTTCTCGCCCGGGCAAAGTCCGCCGGCGTCAAGCCCTACGCAAAAAGCCCACAACGCCTCCCTGAAGGTCTTCCGCAAGACGTCTGCCTCCTAATGCTCAAGGACCCCGACGGCAACTTCGTGGAAATCGTCGGCCCCCTCACCAAGAAGCTTAAAAGCAACAAGTGACTCTTGCTCGCGGTCTGCTTTACTCCCTATTTCCCTTCGTCCTTGGCGGGATAGCGCTTAAGAGCAAGGAAACTGACCCGCAGGCCACGCGTCGCATCGACTTCGACGCCCATCCCGAGGGTCCGTACAAAATGCGGATCTTCCGCAGGGACTGGACCAACGCCTCGCTCGGCCAGTTTCACAAGCGTGCGGCAATCACCGCCGAGCCCACGGGCAAGAGCCTGCGCATGACCTTCCCAAAGGGCTCGCTCGGCCCCGGCAAAGGAGGCGGTCACTTTAGCGAGCGACTCGCTCCCCGCAAGGCCTACCGCCTCAGCTACCGCGTAGTGTTTGAGAAAGGATTCGACTTCCGCCGGGGCGGCAAACTGCCCGGACTCGCCGGAGGCAAAGCCAACACAGGTGGAAACAAGGCGACAGGGGATGGTTGGTCGGCCCGCTACATGTGGGGCGAAGGCGGCAAATTGGACCTCTATCTCTATCACCTCGACCAAAAGACCCAATACGGCGACCGCATCAAATTAAAGGCCAAGGCAGTGCCCGGCAAATGGATCACGCTTTCTCAAGTCGTACATGTAAACACCCCAGGCAAAGCCGACGGCCGCATCCAAGTCTGGCTCAATGAAAAGCTCGCCCTCGACCAGAAGGGGCTGCGACTCCGTGGCAAAGTAGAAACCGAGGTCGCCCTCATCGACAAGTTCCTCTTTTCCACTTTTCACGGCGGCTCAACCAGAGAGTGGGCCCCGATCCGCAACTCACACGCCCGCTTCGACGACTTCCTTTTCAGTCCCTTGCCCCAGCCCCTTCCGATTTCGGATTGATTCGGAACATCATGGCTCTACTTCAAACAAAAGCAATTTTCCGCACTATGAAAACCGTGTGCAGCGGCTACGTATTTCAAAAAATGCGGCTACATACTTGATTCCGCAATCCGTACTCCGCACGCAATGTTCGCTTCTCCTGTATTCCCGCATGGACAAGGGGGCAACTAGGCGCGAGGCTGGTGCTTGACTCCAACCCGTGCCACTCAATGAAGATCTCACTATTTGGTATCTCTTGCCTTCTATCAATCGCTCTGCCCGCATTCACCTCGACTAAGCCCAAGTATGAAACCAAGCCGCTGAGCGAGGCACAGGGCAAGGCATACAAGCTAGACCTCAAGTTCTACAAGAAGGGTACCGAGGTGGACAGTATACTGATCGCCACCTCGGAGAAGGTGTCGGACTACGCCCACGCGGAAACAGCCTACCTATTCGGGAAGATGATGAAGAGCATCGACGCGGAGGTGGCCGAGCGAATTCGCAAGCGCCGGGTGCTCTGCATATTGGTCGGCCATGATGAGCTGACTTCCCAGTTGCCCCAGTTCCACACGAATAAGACGGGCAAGGAACTGGATTTCTACAATTGGCGTGCGCGCGGTTTCCTAAGGTGGTTCGGACAGCGCCCGGTGGTTCTTTTCTCGGAAGAGGACGTCATGGAATACGAAGGAGGTATGGGATTGGAAAGCATACTCATCCACGAGTTCGGCCATGTGGTGCACGGAGCGGGCTTCGACAAGGAGCAGCAGGAACGTTTGACCGCGGCCTTCAAGAAATCCCATGAACTCGGCATCTGGAACGACGGGCGGGCCGCCCAACGCTTCCGCCGAGTTAAGGGAGAAAAAAAAGTTTCCCTTTTGGGTGCCTTGAAAAAAGCCTTCCCTGACGAGTCTCCCATACTGCTTAAGAAGTGTCTGGATGCGGGAGACGTGCTGGTGAACGGCAAGTCCGTCGATTCAGAGGTAAAAGTAAACGGTGAAGACAAGGTTCTTATCGTCTTCGGCGGCCCCAAGCGCTGCTACGCCTCGCGCAACCGCTCAGAGTACTGGGCGGAAGGGTTCCAGACCTGGTACGACACCAACCGCTTGCACGACCACGACCACAACCACGTCAACACCCGCAAGCAGTTGAAGGAATACGACGTGGCCCTCGCCCAGTTGTGCGAGGAAGTAATGGGCGACCAGCCATGGCGCTTCGTCTCGCCCCGCGAACGGGCGGGCAAGGGACATCTAAAGGACTACGACCCGAAGACCGCCCCTGTGGTCGAACAACTCCCACACATAAAAGTTGCCGCCAACGATTACTACGACAAGTACTGGAAAGTGTTTTGGCAACGCCTCTACGATAAGCATGATTTGCCTTCTCCTCATACCCGCAGCCTTTTCAATGGAAAGGACCTGGCGGGTTGGAAGGTTGACGTTCCCCATCTCGACAAAAACCCCGACGGTAAAGTTCCATTTGTTGCTCGCGAAGGCATGTTGGTGAGCCTCGGTTCTCCGGGTGGTCACTTGGTACACAACGAAATCAATCAAAACTACCGCCTCGAGGTGGAGTACCGCTTCGCGGGTAAGCCGGGCAATTGTGGTGTGCTGGTGCACTCCTCCACGCCACGGGCTCTCTACAAAATGTTTCCGAAGTCGATCGAGGTGCAGATGTACCACAAAAACGCGGGTGACTTCTGGTGCATCGTCGAAGACATCACCGTGCCCAACATGGTCAAGCGCCGTGGCCCCGAGAAGAATTGGGGCATAACGGAAGGCAAGGCCCGCCGCATCCTCAACCTTACCGATGGCTCGGAAAAGGAGCCCGGCGAATGGAACCGCATGGTGATCG
>CAXGVD010000209.1:0-5182 GCA_964012695.1 uncultured Opitutia bacterium | reverse complement strand
TGAAGTTCTCCACCAGCTCCCTTACCCTCGTGTCGGCCAGCATGCGCTTCAGTTCGGCCCGCAGGATGGCCGGTTGCTTGAGCGCGCCAATGGCGGCGAGATCAAACAGGCGGTCGTCGGGCATAGTGCTCCAGAGGAAGTACGAAAGGCGCGAGGCCAGCTCGTAATCATTGAGCTGACGTGGTTTTGCGGCCGGCTCCTGAATGAACAGAAACCCCGGCGAGGTGAGCGCCCGTTGCAAGCCTGCACGCACGGCTTCTAAAAAGGAGCCACCATTGGCAATACGTTTCCGGGCGACGTCGGCTACGGCCTCCACTTCCGTGTCGGTCACTGGCCGGCGATAGGCGCGCGGCAGGAACCGGGAGAAGATGTCGTGCAGGTATCGGGGGTCCTTCGCCCGCTTCTCGTCAAAGAGCAACTGCGTGTGGCTGACGGGCGGCCACTGTTCGCGTACGGGGCCTTCCACCTCAATCCAGTCGAGGTAGAACTTGGGCGGCTCCTTGCCCTCGAACTCGGGGTTGATGCACATGGCCGGGCCTTTCCAGGCGTCCGCACGCCGGCGAGCGTCTGCCAAACGCTTCTCCAATTCCATGAGCCGTTCCTCGGTTGCCTCGCCGCTGGCCTTGCCTTTGGAGATGCGGCTCACCGTGCCGTTGATGAGCCGGAACATCTCGTTGCTGAAGTCTGTGGTGACGACGTACTTGCGTTCGTCGTTCCAGAAAAACTCCAGGCGCCGCTTGATGCCTTCGCCGCCGCGCCGCAGGAACATCGTGATCTCGTGTACGACCGGGTTTTCCGTAGACGTCTTCACGGGCAGTTCGGCCCAGGTTTCGATGGGCAGCCGAGAACCGTAGCGAATCTTCACGCGGATGGGCTCCCGTTTGTGGCCCCAGTCTGCGCCGCCTTTGAAGCGGATGCGGTAATAGCCGTCCTCGGGGATGCGGTTGGTAACCTCCACCCGGCACAACCGTCCAAATTTCAGTAGACTGCGTTCGTAAGTCGGCCCGCCCTGGACCATCATCATCCCGTCTTTGTGCGGCCAGTGCTTGAAGGGGCCATTCTCAATCCGCAAGTCGCCGTTGAAACGATTCTTCACCATCTTGGTCTCGTGACGAATGCCGAGGTGTCGGTCATTCTCCGCTTCGAAGCGTACCCTCAAGGTTTTCGGTGCTTCGCCCTCCACAATCGCCTTGGCTGCGATGCGTTCGGCGGCTTTCAGGCTCTGCTCGATCTGGCTCGCGTCAAAAAAGAGCGCCACGCCTAGTCGGTCGAAACCCTCTGCCTTGCCATCGCTGGGTAAGTCCTCAACCAATGGCTCCAGCGTCTGCCCATCCAGTTTCAGCAAGTCGCGCACGGTGTTGGCGTACTCGTCGCGGTTAAGCCGACGCATTGGGGTGCGGCCACCCTTCAGTCGAGCAGCCTTTTCAGCCGCCCGTAGTTCTGCCGCAATCGCCTGAACCATAGCAAACGATTCCTCGGCATCTGGACGCGGTTCCTTCTCGGGCGGCATCTCACCTAGGTTGACGTGGTCCATTACCTCCTTCCATTTGTCGGCAGTCTTGCCCACTAGGAAGTCCGCCCCCAGTTTATCAATCCTGAACCCTGCCTTCGCCTTGCGGTCATCGTGGCAAGCGTAGCAGTGCCGCTTCAGAAAGGGCGTGACCTCTTCCAAAAAAGTTGCCGCCGAAATAGGCAGGGACCAGACCCACAAACCTGCGGCGGTGAGGAAGTGTTTCATCGATGCAAAAGGCTCTGGAACGGTTTGAGTGCTACAGTCGTCAAAGGGTAATTGTGTTACGGTTGTTTACTTTTTATCACGGCTTTCGTTGTATTGCCTGTTGAGTTTCTTACAACGGTGGAATCACTAAACGGGGAATGGAAGCGGACGAATGCGAGGAGTTGGCGGTGGGGCTGTATCGGGTCCGCCTGCGTGGTTTTGAAGCGGACTTTCGGCAGGTGTTGGGGGAGTTTTTCTCTTCGCGGGAGTATTGGCGGTATAGCCACAAAATTGGCGGGCGTTGGGAAAACGTGTACCTCTCGGTTGAGCGCGCTTCGGCGGTTCGACCCATCCTTTCGCTGGCCGCCGCCGAGGCTTCCCGGCTTTACGAAACACACGTGGTCTGCGGGCATGGCGTGTTGGAGGACAGCTTTTGGTTCAACCTGATGGAGGCTGGCGACGAAACCCGTTGGCACAACCATAAGTCCCGGGCCACCGTGTCTGGCGTGTGCTACTTACAAGTCCCCGCTCGTTCGGGCTCGTTCCTTTACCGCTCGGAAGATGGCGAGGAACGCGCCCTCGCTCCCGAAGTGGGCGACATCCTGTTTTTCCCGCCCGCTACGAACCACGCCGTGGCTCGCGGCGAAAACTCAAGCTCCCGCGTCTCTCTCGCCTTCAACCTTTTCACCCTCCCGCTGGAATTGGGCGAGGACGAACCCTTCGGGGGCCACCCGCTCTTCGATTGACGGTAACCGTCGGCGGGTTTCGCGTTTTACGAATTACTTCTTCTTCGGCTTGAGGATGGGAGTGTCCCAACCTTCTACGTCGCCGGGTTTGGCGTCCTTGACGGAGGGTTTGAAGCTGAAGGTCGTGGGGTTGTAGGGGCCTACGAAGGAGATGTCGGCATCGGCCTTGATTGCGCCCTCCATTCCCATGCACCATAGTGTGGCGTTGACGATCATGCGGCGCACGCCCTCGCTGAGGATGTCCTCGGAGGCACCTTGGGTGGTGCAGAAGGCACGGCCTTCCTTGCCGCCCTTGAACTTGTAGGTGCGAACCCATGCGGCGGGTTGGGGTGGCTTGTTCGCAATGGGCTTGGCCCCTACCTTCATGGACTCCAGAACGCGGTTCGTGGCCAGAATGGTGGAGTTGGGCATAGGCCTTGCCGAGTAGGCTCCCGCCATGGCGTGCATGTCCTTGACGCCGCGCATGACCGGGTGCTTCTTCTGATCAGGAGCGACATGCATGGCGGTGGCGTACCTGTGGTTGCTTCCGTAGTGCCCGGCGCCGAGTCGAGGGTTCCACGTTTCGCCGAGAATCTGGCGACCGAAACCACCGACGAAATCTTCACCGCCGTGGTTGAAGTTGTGGTAGGCGTATTTCCCCTTGAGTCCGTTGAAGGCGTGGGTTGTGGTGCGTAGGCCGAGCACGGGGCCGCCGCGTTTGAGGTAACCTTCGAACTGCTCCATCCAGGCGTCCTCGGGTTTGACGAAGCGCAGGAAGAGGAAGAGCATATCGGCGTCGTCTATGGCTTCGATACCGGGAATCAGGCTGGAGCCCTGCTTGATCAGGCCCTCCTTGGTCTGTCCGAAGAGCACGGTGCACTTGAAGCCGTAGCGTTTGGCCAGGATACGGGCGATGGCGGGACAGGTCTCTTCCCCGCGGTACTCGTGGTCGGAGGCGATGAAGAGGACGTGCTTGCCTTTGCCGGGACCGGAGTCCCCTTGGTACACGACGCGGTCGGCGGCTTGCGCCTGTGTTGAAAGCAGAGAGATGCCCGCTGCTGCAAAGAGGAGTTTTCGAAGGGTCATTGCGTTTGCCTTGTTTGTTGGTGGTTCCCATTGGCGGAGGTCGTCTGCGTCGCGCAGGTAAAACTCGCCTCAAGTCGTACGAGTAGCCAAAATCGAGATATTCCTCCGCGAGGGCGAATCTTTTTTGCGCACTCCGTTGCAGTTTGTCTGCTAGCGATGTGAGTTCCGCATAGAGCGGTTCTCTCCTTGGCCTTTAAGATTTTGGCTTCAGTAACTCGTTTCTTTTTGCCAAATGCGGATGACGTCCCCGTAATTCATTACCTTTCCTTCGAAGGGAGTTCCACAATTTTCAGGGTTCCGCGGGTATTCCTAATGCTCTAGCCAAGAGGGACAAGGATTCCTTTTTATTTAGTTTTCGGGGTGTGTCGGATCGTGGGCAAAACCCCCTTCATAAAGCGACTGTCCCTCGCTGAAATATTAAAACTAGATTGATACGATTCCGCGAGGGATTTGTAGGAGCCAAAACCGCACGCTCGAGGCCTCAACCTCGAGACTGACCGACCCACGAAGAAACGAGTCGATTTTTTGAAGATCCGAGTGACGCCTGCCGCTTTGATTGTGCTGCAAATGTCACGTGAGATTTCGGGGGCTTACTCTTCCGGCTTGAGTCGAGTATTCTTATCAATCACGAGGATCTAGGCAGACGTGTTCAGCGGGAAGCGAGTAGCCATTTCGGCAGCACGGTCAACCTATCTCCTTCCCTGAACGCTCCACTTTACGTTGGAACGCAAGGCGAATACCTTGGAGTGAGGCCGTAGGTCGCGCGTTCTTCCAAATTGCCTCGAAAAGGTAATTTGTTCGGGAAAAGACTCGGCTACTGTGTAATTGAGCCGATCTCCTCCCGAGCCGCGCCAGGCAAATACGAGCACGAACTGCTTCTTGAAATCGACTGCCTTGACCAGTGTCGCAACCGCTTCCTTGCCGAACAGCTTGGTGGCCTCTTCCTTGGATTTGACGACAATCGGCTTGTTGAAAGCCGAGTTCTTGAACGCTATGTTCACAGGCGACGCCTTGATCGCGACTATAGGTTCCTGAGCCGATGCCATTCCTGCCATTATGCAGGCTGCGGTCACTACGGTCATCCATCGAATCAGGTTTACTGTACTTTTATATGGTTTCATGGAGCGAAGTGTGTCGTGAAATCCGGCGATGCGCCACAATTTTCAGAGTTTCCTGTCTTCAAATCCTTGTACAGCTAATGATCGTGTTACGTGATCATTCCCAAGCTGTAGGCAAGAGGGGCAAGGATTCCCTTTTTAATTCATTTCTACCGGGGCAAAGGCGATGATGGTCCGTCCTCGTTTGGGGTAAACCACGAGATTTCCGCCTTTCCTGATCACTGACTGAAGGTCCGCAGGTACCCCGTCGACTTGGTATCGGGCGTCCTTCTCGATCTTGATTTGATGACTGCCGGCGGGGCTTGCCAACCGAAGAGTTTCCGAATTCATGGCCACAATCATGCCTCGGATGGAGTCGTCGTGGGAGCGGACGAGTATTTTGTGGGGAACCTTGTCCGAGCGGTAGTGGCAGAGCACGGCCTCGCGTCCCGCCACGGCGGCAATCTTTGGAGGAGCGAGCTTGCCGTCCAAAACGAAGGAAGTCTTCTTGGCGTTCAAGGTGACGGTTTCCTTCTTTCCCTTGAGCCAGCGGTCGC
>CAXGVD010000208.1:0-5209 GCA_964012695.1 uncultured Opitutia bacterium | reverse complement strand
AAAAAGGAAAGCGTAAAGACGCTTGCATTGCCAACGCGAAGCCTCGTATATTGCCCGACATATAGAAATATCTATGGTAGCTCCAAGCCACTTCGACGACCCGCCTTGCCCATCTGGCGAGGTCGCATCGAGTCCGGAAATCCGATGAAGGGAGGGATTCCAGCACTCTTGCGAGGCACGTGCTTCGCAGAATTCAACTCGTACGCGCGCGATTTTTTAGCTTTTGGTTGCTTAACCCTAGCGGGCACCCTTGGTCTCGTGGCCGGTCCGCAACAACTGGTGATTCACTGGAAAAGCTCCACCGTCAACTCTGCCACGGACCTTTTCAAAGATCGGGACGGCAACCTCCTCCAACGTGGCTTGCCCGCCAACGGAGACGGATACCTAGTCACCTTGGGCTACTTCACTCAGGCCAGCGCCTCGGGAACGGACGCGGACCTATTCAAGGGGGACTGGGTGCCCCTGACTTCGGGCACGGCGGTAGGAGACTCCAGTAGCGGCTATGGCTACGGAGACGGGATGTTCTCCTTCACTACGGTTTTCACCATCGGCACGGACAAGGTACAGGTCTATCCCTACGAACCGGCGGGCTACGTGGTGAAGGCGCCCCAAGTGGTGACCACTTCCCTGCCGCCACCGAACCATCCCATAGCCATCCGTTTCTACGACCGAACCTTGTCAGACGCCTCCGCCAAGTACAACACGGTGAGCAACCGGGAGTGGAAATGGCCTGCGGTATCCTCGAACATCCCCGAAAACCTGTATCTCAAGGCTTCCAATGCCACGCCCCCTTCTTCGTCCAAATGGAAGTACGGCAGCATTTTCGAAGACCCCGCCAAGCCCTTTCAAGCCAACTTAGGCGTGCAAGTCACCCTAGGCGTCACCGCGGGACCAGGGGGGACGGTAACGGACGTCAACGGCACCTACAACTACGGCCAAAGCGTGGCTATCCAAGCCACGCCCGCCCCGAACAAGGAATTCGTCGGTTGGGTCGGGGCGGGAGTGGCGGAGCCCACCTTCTCCTCCACCACCGTTTCGATGACCAACCCCCGAGTCCTACAAGCCACCTTCCGAGACGCCCATTACGACGTGACACTCACCACCTCGGGGGGAAACGGTACGCTCAATGGGGCAGGCTCCTACCCCATTGGTTCTACGCCCACCGTCACCGCCACACCCGGCACGGGCTTCGAGTTCGCGGGATGGCAAGGCGTGGGCCTGGCCGACGCAAACGCCACCAGCACGACGACCGGGGCCTTGAGCGGGGACGTGGCCTACGTCGCGGTGTTCCGCCCGAAAAGTTATTCGATCGAGGCGAATGCGACTACGGGCGGAAACGTGTCCCTGCAACCGGGGCCATACCTTTACGCTTCGCAATACGACTTGAACGCCAGCCCTTGGCGCGGTCACAACTTCGCGGGCTGGACCAGCGAAACCAACTCCACCGCCTCCCTGTCCTCCACCTCGGATGCCAATGTCACCCTCACGCCCGTGGATGACGCCAAGTTCACAGCCACCTTCGCCCAGCAGAGCTACAACCTGAATGTATCCACCATCAAAGGAGGAACCGTCTCCCCTGCCGCCAACGGGCCATATCCATTCTCACAGCAGGTACCCGTGTCCGCGACGCCCTCGACGGGGTACCTCTTCTCGCACTGGACGGGCGACCTCGCCTCGCTTGCAAACGCCCTCTCCGCCTCGACGGACGCCAACATGTCCGTGAAAGCCGCGGACGTCACTCTTCAGGCCCACTTCATCCCCAAAACCTACACCGTAGAAGTAAACGCCACGGCGGGCGGTTCCGCCACCTTGACGGCAGGCCCCTATGAACATTTCGGCGTTTACGCCCTCACCGCCAACCCGCAAGCCGGCTACACCTTCACGGGTTGGCAGGGGGACGCTGCCTCAATGCAAGGTGTGATCGATGCTTCCTCCGCCTCCACCCATCTTGCCGTCAGCGGCCCCGCCCAACTCACCGCCACCTTCTCCCTCGGCAACTACAACCTTTCGCTTAGTGCGGGAACGGGGGGCTCCGTACAAGGCGGAGGCTCCTTCCGGGCGGACCACGTGGCCACCATCTCCGCCACGCCGAGCTTGGGGTACCAATTCTCCAACTGGAGCGGAGACACAGGAGCCCTCAACGACGCCTCTGCGGCCTCCACCACAGTCAACATGAGCGCCCTCTCGAAAGACCTGCAACTGGTCGCCAGCTTCAACCGCAAAACCTACCAGATCACGGCAAGCACATCGGGGTCCGGAGACGTGAACGGCTCGCAATCCCTCACCCTTACGCACGCCCACTTCGATTCGGCCTCCTTCCGAGCCAACCCCGCCACGGGCTGGAACTTCACCCGTTGGTCGTGGACGGGACCGGCCAACCTACCAAACGTCAATTCAGCCACCACCTCATTCTCGGTGGCAGGGCCGACAGACCTGACCGCCCACTTCGCCCGCAACACCCGCCATTTGACGGTAACTCAAGCCAGCCAAGGCGACGCAAACGGCACGGGGGCCTATCTTTTTGACTCAAACGTCACCATCGCGGCCACCCCGCACTACGGCTACGCCTTCACGAATTGGACAGGCAACACCGCCATCCTCTCCAACCCTAACGCTGCCACCAGCACCGCCCGCATTCCCGACCACAACGTCACCCTGACTCCCAATTTCAGCCCGCTCAGCTTCACCGCCACCACCACTGTTACAGGCAACGGCGCCCTCACCGGAGGAGGGTCCTTCCCCTATGGAACTTCCGTCACCCTCACTGCCACCCCCGTCGGCATCGGAGCCGACGCCCCCCGCGGAAACCAATTGAAGAAAATCGAGTGGACCTCCTCGCGTGGCTCCGGCTCCACCACGGACAATCCCTTCACCCTCACACTCGAAGCCGACACCACCATCACTGCCACCTTCGAACCCATCCCCGGAGCCGCTCATACCCTCTCCATTCTCAAGATCCCGAACTCAGGCGGCTCCACCCTCGGGGCCGGCTACCTCAACGAAGACCTCGACCACCCCGTTTCCGCCGCCCCCGCCGACGACCACACCTTCTTAGGCTGGACCAAGGACGGCCCCCTCCTCTTCCGCTCCGACGACGGCAACGCCTCCGCCTCCGTCCATTTGGACGGCAATGCCACCTTAACCGCCCACTTCGCCGCCAAAACCCGCAAACTGTCTATCAGCTCCGGCACGGGAGGCACCGCCACCGGCAGCGGAACCACCTTCGCCCACGGTCATCATGCCTCCATTGTCGCAACGCCCTCGGCCCACTACGACTTCGCGGGTTGGACGGTGGACAAGAACGTCTCCTACGTAGTGAGCCTGGGCAGCCGTTCAATCGCCTCCACCAAGCCCGTTTTCCTAATAGACGGACGCGAACGCCCCGCCCTCACACTCGTCCGCGGCCACACCTACCGCTTCAACGTCAGCACTAACGCCAACTACCCCTTCTACCTTTCCACCCGACCCGACTCCGCAGTCGACTACGCCGGCGAATACCTATCCGGCGTTACGGGCAGCCGAACCACCTCCGGCGTCCTCGCCTTCACCGTCCCCGCAGACGCCCCGGGCACCCTATTCTACCACTCCCCCGGCGCAACATCCATGGGAAGCCCCATCCGTATCGTCACCCTCGCCGACTCCGACATCGTATCCCAAGCCACCTCTGCCTCCACGACGATCCCCCTCTCCGCCGACTTCAGCCTCAAAGCCACCTTCACCCTAAAGAAATACAACCTGACTGTGACCTCCACCACGGGGGGCTCCCTCGCCGCGGACCCCTCCGGCTCCTACGAACACGGAACCATCCTCACCCTGAGCGCCAACGCCCCCGAAGAACACTTCACCTTCACGGGTTGGCAAGGCGCGGGTGGCTCCACCCCCAACTCCCTTTCCACCACCCTCACCATGGACGCCCACAAGTCCGCAATCGCCACCTACGCCCCGCGCCAATTCAAGCTCACCATCAACAAAAACCCTTCCCAATCCGGAGACGCCCGCACCTCCACGAACGAGACCGAATTCCCCCACAACACCACCGTCTCCCTCGTCGCCACCTCCAAACTAGGCCACAACTTCATCAACTGGACGGGAGCCACCGTGGCCGATCCCCTCGCCTCCACCACCACCATTGTGGTCAAGGACGACATATCCGTCACCGCCAACTTCCAGCCCGGCGTCTTCACTCTCGCAGTAGACCGTCAAACGCTCAACCCCAACGGCTCCCTCCACTCGGACTCAACCGCCGGGGGACAAGTAGTCGCTGGCAATTCCTACGCCTACGGCGTTAACACACCCGTGCGGGCCATACCCAACTCCGGCTACGAATTCGTGGAATGGAAAACCAACAAAAGCATCACCTACGACGTATCCACCTCCGCCCAAGGCGCCTACCAACTTAAGGAACAAGCCCGCCCCGCCCTCGTGCTAGCCCGCGGCTATGTCTACCACTTCAAGCTCGACGGCTCATCCACCTCGGGCAAGCGGTTCCACCTCAGCCTCACACCCGACGGCCTTAACGCGGGAGGCTCCGCCTACGCCGTCGGCGTCTCCGGCAGTTTGTCCGACACCGGTACCGTCACCTTCTCTCCCGACGCCGACACCCCCAACCTCCTCTACTACGCCGCCCAAGGCCACTCCGGATACGGAAACGAAATCCGCGTCATCGACGCTTCCGCTGCCGACACGGGACTCCTCCAAGCCCAAGAAGCCTCCAGCAACGTCGGTATTTTCACGGACAAGTCCCTCACCGCGGTCTTCCGTCGCCAAACCCACTCCATCACCTATGCACCCATCCCCACCGCCGGCGGAAGCATCACCCTGCAAGGGGAAAACCCCGCCACCCACGGCTCAACTGTCAGCCTCGCCGCCACCCCCGCCACGGGCTACCGCTTCCAATCATGGTCAGGAGAGGGACTCTCCTCCTCCGAAAAGGCCTCCCCCACCCTCGCTTTCTCCGTCAGCGACAAACGAAACCTCATCGCCCGCTTCGTCCAAATCGGAGAAATTACCCTAAACCTAGAAATCTCACCCGCCGAAGCCGGTTGGGTCTCCGGAGCAGGCCGCTACGGCTACAACTCCGCCCACCCCATCTCCGCAGGAGCCAAGCAAGGATATCGCTTCGTATCCTGGCAAGGAGAAGGCATCGCCGACGCCAACGCCTCCGCCACTACCCTCGACCTCGCCTCCGACCGCTCGTTGACCGCCCTCT
>CAXGVD010000207.1:0-5209 GCA_964012695.1 uncultured Opitutia bacterium | reverse complement strand
CGTTGCCTCCAGCCAGGCAGGTTCTCGCGAGCGCAACGAGCGCGACTATGTTCTCGGTGCCTACTCCGAGGTGCACGACGCTGAGACCGGCCAAGGCCGCAAGGAAACGCTCCGCAAACCAGGCGAGTCCTACACCGTCCTCCTCGCTTGGTTCCACAACGAAGCCTACGAGACCGACGTCACCCTAGCCCAAGTCCTCTGGTGCACCCCTGCCGGCAAGGTGGACAAAGTGTATGTCGTGGAGAAGCGCCGCCTCACCATCGAGGACGACTTCAATGACTTCGGAGACGCCGACCAAATTCGCAAAATCATCAAGGAGCGCAACCTTGCCACCTTCGACTCCTTCACCGCCTATCACAAGAAGTTCGAATCCATGCTATTCATGGATGTGGAACTGGGCTCCCGCTCTCCCATGTCCATCTTCAACCAAGCCGTCTGCATCAAGGACGTGCGGGACCTCACCCAATTCATCCGCGAGCACATGCTCGATGACGGCGGTGCCCGAGAAAAGCTTGGAGCCCTCCAGGAACGCTTCGACGACCTCCGCGGTACACATCGCCGCATCGAGGTGGCTGCCCGTCAGCTTGAGCAACTCGTGGGCATCCGAGACGTACACGAGAACTATTTGGACACCGTCTCCTCTAGAGATCGTTCCGAGTTACTGCGCCACGCCGTTGAACCCTGCTACGCCAACGCAGAGTTGGAGAGCCGCATCGAGCGAATCGAGGAACTCAAACACCGCGAAGAAGCTGAACGCGCCCGCCTCAAGTCGGCCCGTGAAGAAGTGGACCGCCTCCGCGACAAGCTCACCCACGTCGAACGAGCCCTCTCGGACAGCGACGAAAACCGCCGGCTCGAGCAAGTGGGGGCTGAACTCGACCGCCTTCGCGACAAGCGCGTAGTGGTGACCAAGCGGGCCGTCGCCTTCGAGCGATTGCTCGGTTCCTGGAGCCGTGGCCTCTCCGTGAATGACGAAGATGCCTTCCTCAACCTCCGCCGTGACCTCGACGTGGAAATCCCCCGCATCGAAGCCCGCGGGTCCGAGCTGGATGAAAAGCTCCCCGAACTCGGCTACGCCCTCCGTTCCGCAGAGGAAAACGTTGAACGCCTGGAGGAGCGCCGACGCCACCTTCTTGAAGCCAACTCCAACGTGCCCATGGAAATCGCCCGTCTCCGCAGCGGACTCGCCGTGGCCCTGGACCGCGACGCGGGCGAACTCCCCTTCGTGGGAGAACTCATTCAACTCGTCCCCGACGAGGTGAAGTGGACCGGGCCCGTGGAACGCCTGCTTCGCTCCTTCGCCCTAACCGTGGTTGTGCCCCCGAAACTTGCCGAGCAAGCCGAAGCCTTTCTTGAAGAGAACCAACTGGGAGAGCGTCTCGCCTTCGTCTGTCCCGATCCCGACCCCAAAGAGCCCAAGCTGCACGACGATTCTGTAGTGGCCAAGCTCACTGTCCGCCCCGAACTCGACGCAATCCGCCAAACTTGGCTCCGGGCCGAACTAACCGAGCGCTTCCCCCACCTTTGCCGGGAAGAACCCGACGCCGAGTTCCACAAGACTCCCGACGGTCTCACCCTCGCCGGACTCTTTAAGACCGACGGTGTCCTCTGGGAAAAGGACGACCTTCACCCCGTGGATGACGCCTCCCGCTTCGTCCTCGGTTGGGACGTAGACCCCAAGCAACGAGCCCTCGACGAACTTCTCGGCGGCGCCCGCGAAACGGCGGACGAAGCCGGTCGAGCCGTGCGCGAAGCCGAAGGCGAACGCTCCGACCTTCGCGTCAAACTTAAGGCTGGAGTCCAAATCCAAGCCTGCGCCGCCGAGTTCTCCGAAGTGGACCGACTCGGCCTCGCCACCCAAATCGCCGACCTCGAAGAGGAAGTCCGCGTCATCGTCGGCGGATCGGATGTCCTCCGCAGCCTCAAGGAGGAAAAGGATGCCGCTGCCGAAAAACTTGAAGAAGCCCAGAACGTCCGCGATGCTGTGCTCCAGCGCATCGGCGGCGTAGAAGCCCGGGCCGAGCGAAACGATGCCCGTATCACTGCCCTTCGCGCCCTCGTCGACGAAGCCAAGAAGGAACTCTTCCCTTCCCTTGTTTCAGAGGAAGGCGACGATCAGGAAGACCGGGCCGAGCGCATCGAAGAAGCCGCCGAAAACCTCTTTGCCGAAATCGAAGCCGACTTCGGTGAAGCACCCGAAGATCCCGATGAAATAGAGACCGCCGCCCGCGAAGCCGGCCACATTATGGAGGAGCGCATCCATAAGCTGGATGTGGAACTCTCCAAACTGCGGGACCAAAACGTGGCCGCCATGCAACGCTTCGTGGCAGCCGCCGAAAACCAAGCCTTCCGCGACGAACTGGCTCTGGACCTCGAAGAAGGCTACGGGGCCGACACCTACGCGCCCTTCGAGGAGGTTCGACGTCAAATTGAGGAAGAAGACCTCGCCAAGAACCGGGAACGTTTCGAAGAGCTTCTTCGGGTCCAAGTGCCCGAGGAAGTATCGGGCTTCAGCGAAGCCCTCGAGTCTCACCGCGACCGTATTCGCAAGCGGATACGCGAACTGAACGAGCACCTTTCCCGCGTCACCTTCGACCGCAAGGAAGCGACCTACATACAACTCAAGGTGGAAGAGGCAGGAGACGACGGCGTGCGCCGCTTCAAGACCATGCGTCGTCACGCCCTCGAAGGCGACTTGGAGGCCGAAGACGAAAACGAACGTCGTCGCGAGCGCTACCATCGCGTCGAGCAATTTCTCGGCACTCTAGAAAACGACGAAGCTTGGACCAATCGCGTCATCGATGTCCGCAACTGGTTCCGCTTCCGGGCGGACGAGTTCTACAAAAGCGGAGACTTGCGCCAAAGCTATACTGGCGCCGCCGGCAAATCGGGCGGAGAGAAGAACCGCCTCGCCTCCACCATTCTCGCCACCGCCATCGCCTATCAGTACGGCATAGACGTGGGCGGTCGCCAAACCGAGACCTTCCGCCTCGTCGCGGTGGACGAAATGTTCAGCAAGACCGACGACGAGTTTTCCGAGTACCTCCTCGACCTCTTCAAGGAATTCCACCTCCAGTTGCTTATCGTCCAGCCTCTCGACGCCAAGATACACGTCGTGCAGAAGTACGTGGAGCGTTATCATGTGGTGGAGCGCCGCGACGGTGTCTCCTTCGTCGGCGATCTCGGGGTCAAGGAGTACCTAGAAAGCCGCTTGGAGCAAGAAATCGGCGAAACCGAGCCTGAAACCGTGGCTACGGAAAGCGAGGAATAGGCGGCGTCTGCTTCATGGCCCGTAGGCTTGGAAGCGTCCGCACAAGTAGGTGGTCAGCATAGCCAGGTTCACGGAGAGCCTCTTCGCCCCCGTTGCCATCAATGTCATGCTGCTTTCGTCGACGAACTTTAGGAGCAAGTCGTACGCCGACGCCCGCGAGTTCGTCGAACTCTGGTCAAACATTAAGTAGATCTCGCTAAGCACCACGATCTTCTTATCGATTTGAAAAACTTAATGGGCGAGGCGACGGGTATTCGGAAGTTGGAAGGTTGTCATTCAAGCAAGTGCGTGAAGGCTTGCAATTTTGTAGGAGGTTCCGCGAGTGTTTTGGCTCCCTTTGGACGGACTTTGAAAACCTCTCCGGCGAGGCGTGAAAACAATTGAATTTTTCAGAGGTCCATTTTCCCTTGAGGCGTCTCATGAAAAAGTTTCTTCCTTTCCTCCTTGCCGGATTCGTTTGTTCGAGCCTTGCGGCGGTTCGGCCAAACTTCGTTATCGTCTACGTGGACGATCTGGGTTGGGCCGATACTTCCGTCAGGATGATGGACGACGACCCCGAATCTGCCAGCGACTTCTATCAAACGCCACATCTCGCCAAGCTGGCCGATCGCGGCATGAAGTTCTCCAACGCCTACGCACCGGCACCGACCTGCACTCCTTCGCGCAAAAGCATCCAGTTCGGCAAGACGCCCGGACGGCTGGGCTATACTTTCGTTCACGACGTGCTGGCCCTCCAGCGTAAGCTCCAGTGGAAGGACGAGACCTCGCTGGCCGATGTACTTAAGGCGGCGGACGCCGACTACGTTACCGCCCACTTTGGCAAGGGTATGGGCAACGAAAAGATGGAGACTATCGGCTATGACGTGACCGACGAAATCGACGGCCCCGCCGCCAACGGTAACTTCCATGGCGAGTACGTCAGTCTTAAGAACCGCGCTCATCTGCCGCCCGACAATCCCAAGCGCATGGCATCGCTCAAGAAAAGCTCGGTGGAGTTCGTTCGGAAGCACGGCGGCAAGCGACCGTTCTTCCTGATGGTCTCGCACTACGCCGTGCACGTGCCTCACGCCGCCCGGGCGGACCTGATCGAGAAATACCGCAAGCTGCCGCGTGGCAAGTACTGTGCTGATTCCGACTACCTGCCCATCGAGGAAATGCCCAAGGACAAGGTCATCAACTCCTGGCGCCTCCAGTACGCTGCCATGCTGGAGGAGTTGGACGAGGGCCTGGGGGCCATCGTGCAGGCCGTGGAAAAGGCGGGCCAACTAGACAACACCTTCGTCATCTACACCTCTGACAACGGTGGGGGACTCGGCCCCAACGGCAAGCTCCGCGGCGGCAAGGCCAACCTCTATGAAGGGGGGCTGCGCGTGCCCTTCGTGGTGGCGGGTCCGGGTGTCCGTCAAGGCGTTCAGTGCGACGTCCCCGTTGTACAGTGGGATCTGCTCCCCACCCTGCACGACTATGCCGAGAGCGAGCAATCCCTCCCCGACAATCTTGACGGCGGAAGCCTGCGCCGGGTCTTCGAGAAGGGCAACGGTGGCAAGGTCGTCCGTCCAGTGAAGGGCCTCACCTTCCACTATCCGTGCTACTTCGCCCCGCCCCTGAGCGTCATCCGGCTCGGCGACTACAAGCTTATGGAGCACCACATCACGGGGGAGCGCAGACTATACGATGTGGTCGCCGACTACGGGGAGAAGACAAACTTGGTTGCCGAAATGCCGGACAAGACGTCGGAGTTGAAGAAGGTCATGGACGCGTACCTCGACTCCATTCAAGCCGAGAATGTGCAGGATGTCTACGAGGCCCGGTTCGCGGAACTGGATCGTTTCGAAAAGAGCGCGCGCGAGATACACGCTCGAGCGATCAATCAGGCTCGGGGGGACGTCGAAGCCATTGCTGCCGCCAACGAAAAGCTGGAAAAGAACCTGACCCGCT
>CAXGVD010000206.1:0-5210 GCA_964012695.1 uncultured Opitutia bacterium | reverse complement strand
ATCCAGGTTTCGACTGAGGTGGAGTTGACGTTGAAGGCACCATCCACGAGGAGGTGGGCAGTGGAGTCGTATGGGTCCCTGAGTTCGCTGAGGGTGGGGGCCTTTCCTTTGTCACGGAAGTACTTGAGGCGACCGTTGGGGAGAGGGGTCCCGTCGTCGATTTGCACTTGGTCGAAGGTTGAGTCGTACTGGAGGGTGGGTACGGAGGAGAAGTAGTAACCGTCGAAGAGGGCTTCGTTGGCGTAGTAGCTGTGGTCGATTGTGACGTTCTGGTGTTCGGTTTCCGAGTCCTTGTCGCGGAGGATGCCCATGCCGGTATCGTAGTTTCGGGTGTCCCACCACCAGCCCGTGCGGTGTCCTTGGAGGTGATTGAATTCGGAGCCTTGGGGGTCCTGAGTGCGGTCGAGGTAGTTACGGGGGGATTCGGGAGCTTCTGGTTGCCAGATGATGCGGGAGACCTTGCCCGACTTCTTGAAGCGGGAGACCTGGCCGGTGGCGTAGGAATTGCCCACCACGTAGGCGGGGCTGTGGGAGTACCAGTTTAGGTTGGCATGGCGAAACTGGCCGATGGAGAGCATGGGTTGGCGGGGGACGTCGTAGAGGGCGAGGCGTGGCGTGGTGACGAGGGGGTTGGTGGAGCGGGACATGTCGTGCGAGTGTCCGAGGTGGCCGTAGTATTTTCCCCCACTGACGGCCACTTCGGGGTTAAAGGCGCGGGTGCCCCAAGCGCCTCGGTTGTAGTTGTTGACAGGAATGTTCAGTCCGTTGGGTTGCAGGGTCCATGGCTGGGTGGCGTTGCCATCGAAGGTGTAGCGTGAGTAGTACTCCACGTGCTGCCGATTGCCCCGGAAGACGTTTCTGTGGCGTCCCGTTCGGTTGAAGGCTTGGAGGCGCCAGAGGTCTCCGGAGCCATCTTGGTAGCTGTCCACGAGAGCCCGGGGATTGAATTCTTGGAACACGATGCGCTGGGCATCCGAGGAAAGCCGGCGGCGGATGCGGAAGCCCAATCCCTCACCGTTGGCGATTCGGGCGGCGAGCCTGCCTTGTGACAGATCCGTACCCTTTGCGTAGTCTCGTCGCCAGACGCGGTGGTGTACGCCGAACTCCTTGTTTATCTTTTGGATGGGCAGGCGCTGACCGCTGTTGTCGACGAGGTACAGTACGGTGCCTTTAGCCACGAGGTTTGGGAAGGAGACGAGTTGGTCGTGGTTGATTTCCGAATTGCCGCGGCGGAAACCCACGGCCCCGTGCATGAGGTGGCGCACGGTGATGGGGTCGTTGTTCGGGATGGAGAATCTGGAGGCGTCACCCTCGAAGTAGACGTGGTGGTTCGGGGTGAGGCCGTGGTGGTTCACCATCGGAACGATTTCGCCGGGTTGGAATTGGTTGGGACCGGGGGCAACGGCGAAGACGAGTTTCTCTCCGGGTTCGAAGGCGATGGCTTCGGTGCGGAGGCGAAGCGCGGGACGGTTGGAACGGAAGTTGACGGGGTCCACGTGATAGGGGCGGAAGTGTTGCACGCAGCCGTTTCTGACATAGGGCATGAAGGGCGGGAAGGTACCGGCCTCATTGCGGGTACGAAAGGCGAGGAAGGTGTCCTGCAGGGCGAGGGGCCCGGGTTGTAGGCGACCGCCGCCTGAGACGGTTGAAACCCAGTCACTTCCGTCCGGGTCGGCTCCGTTGCCGAAATAGCCTGCCATGTTGTGGTGCCATAGGGCCCGTTCAACGATATGCCACTCGTCGTTGTGGCCGCCGCCGCCGTCGTGGTGGCCGTTATTGTTCTTGTCGTTGAAGGGTTCGCCAGGGTCGTAGCGGCCGTTGAGGTTGATGTCCATATAGGGTTCGCCCGTGTGCGGATCGCCCCAGCCGTAGCGGTCGAGTCCGCCAAAGTTGTAGTAGTTTCCGTTTTTGTCGAGGTGACGATTTCTTTGTTGGTTGACGGTCAGGACGCGACCTCTGCTGTCGGTGGTCTGGAGAAGGGCGTTTCGTTGGCTGTGAATGACCCACTTGTAGAAGATTTCGCGTTCCTTGGTGTTGTAGGCCGCCACGCTGCAGCGGTGGATGTCGTACTCCATCTGGTAGGAGGCTTCTGCGAGGCGGACGTTGTAGGGGTTCCAGAGGGCGAAGGTGGGCATTATGGCGAGGCGCAGGACTTGGCCGTCTCCACCTGCGGCGGTGTAGAGGATTTGGCGGTGTTGGAGCTCCACCAAAACGGGGCCGACGGGATGGTTGGTCGGTTCCTCTCGTTGGTCCGCGAGGTTGTAGCTTCCGGGGCCGTAGCGGTCGTAGCCTGTCCGGTTGCGTATGAAGGGCTTCATGTGGTTGGCGGCTGAGCCGTTTTTGGTGGGTGGGGTATCGAAGACGGCGTAGTGGTCGGATACCCGTTGGGGGTACCGGTCGGGGGCCGAGGGGGGAATGGTGGTGGCGTGGGGAGAGGAGGCGCCCCCGGAACCAGAGAAGTATTCGTGCAGGTCGTAGTAGCCTCGGAGTACGCTCCACATGGGGCCGGCGAGCATGGCCCGGTCGTCCCGGATGGCTTCGTCGGGGCTGTAGCGCCAGAAGTTCGCCTTGTCTTTGCCCGCCGCGAATTCCTTGAGATAGAGCACCTTTTCCTTGAAGAGGGGGATTTGGTTGAGTTCGTTTTCGCCGTTGGAGCCGTCTCCGTCCCATTGGGTGTCCGGGGTGCCGAAGTAGGCGGTGAGATCACGCCGCAGGCCTCCCCGGAAGGCGTCCGAGAGCACGCCGAAGGAGTCCGTGGTGAGTTCGTGATATTGTTTTTTCAGTTCAAGTTTGGGCGGTAGCGATGAAGTGGAGGCGGTTGGTGCGAGGGCGTGGGCGAGGTCGCACAAGTTGTTGGCTTTTTCCCGTTCGGCGTCGTAGGAGAGGTCGATGGCGAGATTGTGGCCCGCCGTGAGGTTGGGTTCGGGGGAGACGAGCAGGTTGCTTTCCGCCTTGAGGTAGTCCGGCCCCGAGGGGGCGAGGTCCTTGTAGGGGCTGACCACGTTGGCCTTGGTCTTCACGCCCAAGTCGCCGACGTAGAAGCCGTAGGCTCCCGTGGGTTGGTGTTCGTTCGAACCCGTGCTGACGGCGCCCGGTGGGAGGGCGCCGGAGCCCGTCGCACCAGAAGAAAGCGTGGATGCCGGCTTGAGTGCCTCCAAGGTGAGCTTCGTCTTTATCACTTGGACGCGGTACTCGTGTTCCGGGTTTATGCCCGAGCCTCCCCGCACCTTGTTCAGCCAAGCGGAGTCCACGTCGTGGGCGCCGTTTCCGTTTAGATCGGTGTAGGGTTCGTCGCTGTCGTGGACGCCATTCCCGTTTGCGTCCTTAAAGGGTTCGCCGGGGTAGGCGGCGTTTTGGACCAGAGTCACGGGTTCGTTCGCGCCGTTTTGAGGGAAGGGCAAGGCGGGGTGGTAGTAGTCGGGGTTTTGGTCACCGTCGTTGTCTTGGCTTATTCGGGAGTGATAGGTAGCATCGTCTTCATCTTCGTCGTGCAACCAGTTGAACCTGCGCCGGCCGCCCATGTTCTTGCCTTCGTTGCCGCTCACTAGCCAGGCGACTTCGTTGGCGGGGTGATCGTCGTACTCGGAGTCGAACATGACGTCGGGGGGCGGGTCTCCCACCTTCGGGGCCAGAGAGGTGCTTCCGATATCCCTCGGAGAGAGGGTGGCGGCAGCCTGCCGTTTCCAGACGCCCGTCCAGTGGGGGTGGGCCACACCTTCGATTTCCTCCGTTGCGGGGTCTTCATCGAGAATGGCGGCGGTGGAGGAGAGGCGGGTGTCGGGGCCGAGGTGCCTTTGCAGTTCGCCAATTGCGACCATCAGGCCCATGCGGGCATTGCAGTCTGCCATGACCTTTTGCTTGCGTAGGTCGGTCAGCTTCAATTCCGAGCTGATAAGTGTGATTAGGGTGATGACGAGTATGAAGACCAAGCTCATCAGGGCCATGCTCATTATAAGCGCAAAGCCCCTCCGCCTGATGTTCGGGCGGTGGTTCGGGCGGTCGTGTCGGTTTGGCGCGTTACCTCTCACCAATCAATGAGTTCACCCTAAGACGTGGCGGCGTGAGCGTGCAAGAAACTTTAATTAGGGCGTGCGTCGTGGCCGTGAGAAATATGGAAGCGGCGTTCAGCCGCTTCCACCTTGTCCGTGCTTAAGAGCCGCCGCCCTACGGTTGCTCGCGGAGGAAGCGAAGGACCACGGCGTGGGCTTGGGAGAGTTGGTCGAGGTCTAGGTATTCGTCCAGAACGTGGGCTTGAGCAACGTCTCCGGGGCCGAAGACGATGGAGGGGGTTCCGCCCATGGCGATGGGGGAGGCGTCTGTGAAGTATGGGACGCCGCGGGACTTGCGGCGGTTGGCGGTCCGGAGGAATTGGCGGACGAGGGGGAGGTCGGGGTCGGTGTCGAGCGGCGGGCAGGGGACGCCTCGGCTTTCCATGATGACGGGACGCTCGAGTCCGCGCTTGTCCAGCAGGGCCTGCATCTCGGCGAGGACGGAGGTCTTGGTTTCGCCGGGAAGGGTGCGGCGATCCAGTTCGACGAAGCAGCTTGGCGGGACCACGTTGGGTTGGGAGCCCCCGCCTATCCTGCCGAGGTTAACCGTTGGCGGGCCGAGGAGCGGGTGCCGGCGCTCGGCCAGTTGCTCGGCGTACTCGGTCAGGAGGACTTCGCTAATGCGGGCCATGGGCAGGACAGCGTTTTTCCCGAGTTGTGGGGTGGAGCCGTGGGCGGCCCGTCCCCGAGTTTCGAGTCGGAGCCAGAGGTTGCCCTTGTGGGCGGTTACCACTTGGAGCAGGGTGGGCTCGCCCGCCACGGCGAGGTCGGCCTTGGGACCGCGTTCGCCCAAGCGGCGGGAACCGGCTTGGCACCATTCCTCGTCCACGAGGCCCGCGAAGACGATTTCGGTGTGGACGGGTCGGACCTTTGGGGAATCGGAGGCGAGGTCCAGTAGGGCTTGGAAAAAGGCGGCGACGGAGCCTTTGGTGTCGCAGGCGCCCCGCCCATGAAGCCGATTGTTGATGATACGCGGGCTGAAGCGCTTTTCCTCCGCCGGTACCACGTCTAGGTGCGGAGCCAGCAGGATACGGCGCTTTACCTTGCCGGTGGGTCGCAGTCGGACGAGCAGGTTGCGCCGGCCCGGCAGGACGGCTTGACGGGATACGGTCAGGCCGTGGCGGCGGGCGAGGTCGCCGAGGAATTCGGCCACCCGTTCCT
>CAXGVD010000205.1:0-5244 GCA_964012695.1 uncultured Opitutia bacterium | reverse complement strand
AGCCTGAGAGCAAGTCGTCCGGCGTTTCGCCTACTTTCTCGTTGCTGTGGGCTCTTTCACCTGAGCCGCCTTTGGAGAGAATCTGGCTCATTTCCACGCGAATGGCGGGGCTTTCGGGGTCGAATCCGAGATGTTCGGCCAGCCGTCTTCTGACGTTTTCGTCCCACTGTTGCGGAATCATAACGCCCTCCATCCATTTGCGGTCCAGACCGCACTCACAGTTGAGGCCTATGACGTTCACAATGGCGGTCAGGGAGCGCTCGTCCAGCCGCTCGTCCCGCAGAACAAGTCCCATCCGGCGCCCTCGTCCGTAGAGTGCCACCACCTGCGGGGTCTCGCCGACTTCGTCCACCCCGAGGCTCCAAAGAAATGTTTTTTCAGTGCCAAAATCCTTTTCCTCAATCACCTCGACCACGGGCGGTTCGCGAATTTCCTTTTCCAACCGGTCCATTCTCGAGGTGATGGTGGCGACCACCCGATCGGCCATTTTTCTGACGCGGCGGTTCTCTGCGTCGTTTCTGCCCTCGACGATGAGAATAACGCCGTAGTGTTCGTAAACCTTCGACAAAGCCGCGTTGCGTCGGGGGGAATCGAATACTGAACCCAGTCCGTCCCAAAGCGCCTCCGTCGTCGGCTTGCCTTGCTTCGTGAGGGCTATGGGCGTGGAACGTTTGCCGTTGCTCGACACCAACACACCCACCGGTTTCGTCACCTCCTTGGGTAAGAACGCCTTCGCCTCGCCTTCCAGGGCGGTGGCCGGGGTGTTGATTTCGAACTTCACGTTCGACTCAAGGTAGGTTGCGTAGGCGGTGGATTGAATCCTTTCGAGCTCCGCCTCGGAAGCCCCTTCGGGCACGAAAAGGTAAAGCTGGTAGGGTTCGGAGCCGAGGTCTACGAAACCGACGTCGCGCACATTGAAGCGGCAGGCCCAGACGTCGAGAGCCAATGCGAGCGGCAGGATGGCGATCCACTTTCTCATTCTTCGGACCCCGCGCGATATTCGTTCGTGGAGGAACGGAGCCCTCGTCAAGAGCAGAACTTTTCCTCGAACTGCTTTTCGGCTTCTTCGTCGCCGATGAGGATGATTTCGCCCTCCTCGGCGAAGGCGTCTTCCGGGGTGGGGGTGATGACAGTGCCCGCGTCGGACTTGATGGCGACGATGCTGCAGCCGGTCTTCTCTCGTATTTTGCAGTCCTTCACGGTGACATTCACGAGGGACTCGGGGGTCTTCTGGCTGAAGACGTCTAGACCTTCCGTGACCATGAGGATTTCGGCCCGGTTGAGGAGGTTGAAGAAGGCGTTTGCGCCCATGTGGTCCTGGGACATCACGAAGTCCGCACCTGCCCGGTGTAAGGGTTCAACGTTTCGGTGGAGGAAGGCCCGGGTTATGATTTGGGCGTCGGGTCGCAGTTTGCGGCAGTAAATAGTGAGGTAGATGTTGGTCTCGTCGCTGTGGGAAGTGATGACGACGGCGGGGGCCTTGTTGATGCCTGCGCGGTCAAGGACGGAGCGTTCGGCGGCATCCCCGAGGATTGAGTTCTTGACCTTGGCGGCTTTGACCTCGTCCGTCTCCACGACGCGGTAGGGAACGTTGGTCTCTTCCAGGGCGCGGGCGGTGGCGCGTCCTACTCTTCCCGCTCCGATAATGATGACGGGGGAGTTGTTAGTCTCGTAGTGGCGGAACTTCTCGTCGTAGGCCTTGAAGTGGGCTTCCGTGCCAGCTAGGAGAAGCACGGTGTGGTTGGTGAGGAGTGCTTCTGGTTCGGGGCTAGCGAAGTGACCGCGCTCCCACATGCCGACGACGTTGACCCCGAGTTCTTCGCGCAGGTTGGTTTCCTTGAGGGAGAGGCCGACGAGGGGCGTTCCGTGGATGGTAGCCTCGGCGATGAGCACTTCATCGAAGGAGCCTATTACATGGGTGCGGGTGTCGGTGCAGGAGATGCGGCGGGCGAGGAAGTTGCCCATCTGCTTGGCGTTGCGGATGACATGGTTGGCCCCTGCCAGTTCGAGAATGTCTTCGGAGGCGGTCCGCGCACAGTTGGCGGCCACGGTTACGTCGGGGGCGGCGTCCCGGGCCCGGAAGGCGATGTTCACGTTGCGGATGTCATCGTCGGTGGCGACGATCATGGCGGCGTTGTCTATGGAGGCTTTTTGGAAGGTTTCGACTTCATCCAGATTGCCTAGCATGACGGGCATGTCCATGTCGTGGATGCGGAGGGCTTCGTCCAAGTCCTCGACGATAAGGACGAAGGGGTAGCCGAAGTGGCGCAGCTTGTCCATGAGGGCGTGGGAGACTGAGTCGTAGTGGGTGAGGATTACATGCTTCTCTTCCTTGGCCTCGAACTTGCGGGGGACGCGTGCTCCAGTCTGGTACTCCATGAAGGGCTTGTAGAGGAACTCCATGAAGAAGAAGGGCAGGACGATGAAGAGGTAGATGACGCCTGTGAACATGACGATCATGGAAAAAACCCGGCCCGCGTCGCCGAGGAAGGTGATGTCCCCGTAGCCAAGGGTAGACATAGTGGTGAGCACCCAGTAGAAAGATTCTACGAGACCCACCTCCTGGGGGGCGCCGATGACGAGCAACTCCTGTTCCTTCAAGTTCTTGTAGCCGGCCATGTAGCCGGCAACGAATAGCAACAGGATGCCTAGGAACTTGAGTATGTGGGAGGCGTTGCGCGACTTGTTCCGCTTGCGGAAGACGCTTGGAATCGACTGAACGATGCTTTTCACGAAATGGGAGTCCGCGGCTCATGTGCCGCCGACGGGGCCCTTTAGTAGCGAGGTGAGGGGACCGTTGACAAGGCTGGAATGCGCGGGCGGTTTCCTCATTTGTGTTGCCCGAAGGGCGGGGGAGGGGCAACTTTTCCCGAATGCGAAATGTGGAAAGGATTTTTTGCAGCGGACTTCGTGGGGCATCTGCGATTGCGACATTTATTGCCTGTGGCTTCGCCTTCTCGGGGGCGTGGGGGCAAGAAAAGGCGAAAATCTCCGGCCGCCTCGTCCCGGGCAAAGCGGCCAAGCCCTTGGTGGAAGACGCGGTGACGGCGGACTGGCCTCGCTTCAATGGCCCCAGCGACATTGCGGAGACGCCTGAGAAGCCCTTGCTCAAGAAGTGGCCGGCGGGCGGCCCCGCCAAGGTGTGGGAAATTCGTAAGGGGGAGGGCTACGCTTCGCCTGCCATCGAGGGAGACCACCTCGTCCTCTTTCACCGGTTGGACGGGGTGGAAATGGCGGAGTGTCTGCACCGGGAAACGGGCAAGCCATTATGGAAGTACGGCTATCCCGTGGAGTACAGGGACCGCTATGGCTATTCCGACGGCCCCCGGGCCAGCCCCGTGCTGGACGGAGGGCGCGTGTACCTTCACGGAGTTACGGCTTGGCTCACCTGCCTCGACCTCAAAACGGGTAAGCTACTCTGGAAACGCGACTTGGCAAAGGAGTTCGCCATTCCACAATATTTCTTCGGCAAGGGCTCCAATCCAGTGGTGGCTGGCGACAAGCTGGTAGTGAACGTTGGCGGCTCCGACGAACGTTGCGTGGTGGGCTTCGACAAGCTGACGGGCAAGACCGCTTGGGTGACGAAGGACGCATGGGGTGCCAGTTATTCGTCTCCCGTCGTGACTCGGTTGCAGGGCCGCGAAGTCTGTCTGGTGTTCACCGGTGGCGAGAGTCGGCCCGCCACCGGGGGCTTGCTCGTTGTGGACCCCGCGACAGGCGAGAAGCTGTCCCGTTTCCCTTGGCGCGCGGACCTGTACGAGTCCGCCAACGCCGTGCCCCCCGTCCCCGTCGACAAGAACCGCGTCTTTCTCTCGGAGTGCTACGAGATCGGGGGTGTGTTGCTTGAGTTCGACGAATCCTTTGCTCCTAAGGTGTTGTGGAAGAAGCCCGACTTCAACCTCCACTGGATGACCCCCATCCTGTCCGACGGCCACCTGTACGGCGTAGCGGGCCGTCACCAACAAGGTGCCGAACTGGTTTGCGTGGAGGTGGACTCGGGCAAGGAGAAGTGGCGCAAGCGGGTTGGCTGGGAAGAGGACTTGGGGGGACGGAAGATTCGACTGGAAGCTTTCCGGGCCGCTTTGCTCAAGGCCGACGGACATTACCTCTGCCTCTCCGAACTTGGTAGCCTGTTGTGGCTCGACCTCTCCCCCGAGGGCTGCGAAATCCTCTCCACCACCCAGCTCTTCTTCGCCCCTGGAACTTGGACCCTGCCGGCGGTTTCCCACGGCCTGCTTTACGTCATGCAGAACGAGACCGACCGAATGACGGGCTCCACCGCCCGGGCGCTTTGCTACGACCTGCGGGGACGCTGAACGAGCGAGTCCGTGAACGCTTCCGCTTCCGAGCTCGTCGAAATCCTCCCGCTTTCGGGCTTCGACCGCCCCCTTTCCTACGCCGTC
Source organism: uncultured Opitutia bacterium (assembly GCA_964012695.1). GTDB lineage: Bacteria > Verrucomicrobiota > Verrucomicrobiia > Opitutales > Seribacteraceae > CAXGVD01. The sequence continues at coordinate 841 of CAXGVD010000205.1, read as the reverse complement.
CCCAAACCCTTTCTTGGCCGCATCGTGGTGGGCGCCCTCGCCCGCATCCCTTTGGGCCGGCGGCAGGTGGTCGGCGTCGTCACGAGCCTGGATCCGGAGGGACGCCCCCCGAAGAACAAGCTCAAGCCTCTGACGGGCTTGGTGCGGGAGGAACCTGTCCTCACGCCCGACCTCCTCGCCCTCGCCCGCTGGATGGCGACGTACTATGCGGCCAAGCAGGAGACCGTGCTGGAGGCCATGATTCCCGCCGCCGTTCGGGACGGCGCCAAGGAAAAGACGCAACGTCTTGTGGAGGTCGTTCGAGAGGTTCCCGAGAAGGAGGCGGACGCCCAAGTGGCTCGGGCCCCCAAACAGGCGGAGCTGCTCGTCTACCTGCGGATGCGGGAAAAACCCGTTTCCCGCTCGGACGTACTCAAGGCCGTCGGGGCCACGCCCTCCGTCTGCGACGCCCTCGTGAGCAAAGGCTTGGCACGCGAACTGAGCCAAGTGTTGGACCGGGTGGCCTACGAGGACGAGTACTCCATTGGGGAAAACGTTGCCCGCGAACCACCGCCCCTTACCGAGGAGCAAGTGACGGCTGCGGAAGCTCTCCGGGCAGGCGTGCGGGCCGACTCCTTCGGAGTACATTTGCTCCAAGGTGTCACGGGCTCGGGGAAGACGGAGGTGTACTTCGCCGCCATGCGGGAGGCCCTCGACGCGGGCGGCTCCGTCCTCTTCCTGGTGCCCGAAGTTGCCTTGGCTCCGCAAACCGTGAGCCGCCTGCGTGGACGTTTCGCCGACTCGGGAATGGAAGTGGTGGTGTGGCACAGCCACCTTTCGGCGGGGGAGCGCCTAGACGCCT
>CAXGVD010000204.1:0-5250 GCA_964012695.1 uncultured Opitutia bacterium | reverse complement strand
CGATGTGGCCCGAAGGTGATTTATGGCGCCGACGGTGCGGGTTTCACTACCTGTCGGGTAGCTGAGGGCAAGCCCGTGACCGCCGCCGCCTCGGCGGAAATTTTGGCGGAGGCCACGGGCGACTCCGTCACCTCCGCCATCCAAGACGGGGGCAATTCCAAGGCGTCGAGCATTTCGTCGGACCACCGCCGGTTCGCGACGTCTAAGAGAGAGGTGCCCGAGGCGTCGGACACATCCGTGAAGAACTCACCCGTCAGCTTATAGCGCACGTAATCCTTTGGCAGGACAATTTTGTCGATTTTTTCGTAAACCTCAGGCTCATTCTCACGAGTCCAGGCGATTTTAGGAGCGGTGAAGCCGGGCAGGACGGGGTTGCCCGTCAGTTGAATAACTCGTTCCTCCCCCACCCTTTCGGTGATGGCGGTGCACTGGGCGGCGGTGCGCTGGTCGTTCCACATGATGCAAGGGCGTAGCACTTCGCCCGCTCCGCCCAAGGCCACCATGCCGTGCATTTGTCCGGTCAGTCCCACCCCCGCCACGCTCGCCGGATCTACCTTTTCCAGCAAGGTGCGAATCGCCTTCGCGGTGGCATCCCACCAGTCGGCGGGGTCGGATTCCGCCCAAAGTGGACGCGGCGTTTGAAACTCGTACTCAGGCACCGCCGTTTCCAGAACAGCCCCAGTTTCGTCAATCAGGACCGCCTTCGTCGAGGAGGTTCCCACGTCTATGCCTATCAAGTGCGTTGCCATGGTTGCGAGTCAGTTTCGGATTGGGCGAGCGATTCAAAAGACAGGCACTTTTGCAAAAAGCAAACGGAAAAACGGGACCAAAGACGACTCTCGGGAGACCGCCGACTTTCGGATTTGCCCTTGACAGTCGTACGAAAATAGCAATTTTTCCCCACGACGATTCACTTCAACCGAAGAGGGTTGTCTCGTATAGAAACAACAACCAAACAATAAGAGGAAACAGACGTCATGAAGAGCCTTCTGACCATTCTGAGCATCCTTTCCATTGCCCTCTTCGCTTCTTGCGGTGGTGATGGAGAAAAAGGTGGCGACGATAACAAGAGCGAAGCTAACACTTCCGAGTAAGTCCCACCTGATTCGAAAAGGATTTTCGATCGAAAAAAGACCGTCCAATTGGGCGGTCTTTTTTTGTGCCCGGGTTACGAGCAAGAAAAGAAAAACCTCACTTCACGATGGAGGTCTTCTCGGCAGTGGGGAAGTTCTTGGACAGGCCTTGGGTGACCTTCCCCGTGAAAGCCCACTCCGTCCCTCGGCGGAGTACATCTTGGAAGCCCACGCACTTCATGGAGTAGTCGGCGTGACCCATGGGGGTGTGGAAGACGCGTCCGTCGCCGTACTTAATCGTCATTATCATCGGCTCGTGCCTCTTGCTCTTGGGACTGTAGGCGGTGGCGAGCACCTCCACCTCCTCGGCGGGTCCGCGGAGGGAGTCGTACAACTCATCCTTGGCGTGCAACCACTTGTCGGGCATGCCTTTGACGATTGGGTGGTCGGCCTTGCGCAGTTTCACCACGAACTCATGTTGCGGCCCGTGACTACCACCGCGGCCCTTGCGGGGATCGCGCACAAGCTTGCCGGCATCGTCGAAATAGAGATAGGGGCCATGCTTCTCCGTGCGACCTCCCCAACCGCCCAAGGCAATCATGCGGTTGTACTCGGGCCAACCGGAGAAGGAGTTGTTGGCGGCGTGCACCACCACCAAGGCTCCCCCGCCATTCACATAGTCCGTCAGCCCCTTTTGGACGGCCTCGGGCCAAGGTTGGCCGTTGTAGTTGCTCAAGGTCACGTCGTGTCCGTCGAAGTTTGGCTTCCAATCCCCCCATGCCTCCTTGGCCGCCCCCTTGGCGGGAGAAGTCGATCTCGTTACTGCGAATTTGCCCGAGCTTTCAAGAGCTTGAATGAGCACGGGCGAGGTGGCTTTCCAGTTGTGGTTGTTCTGCCCATCAAGGAGCAAAACCTTGATTTTGCCAGCATAGGAGGTGGAGGCGAATGCACAGGAAAGAACGAGAGAGACGAGAAAACGAAGTCTTTTCATTGGTTGGAAGGGCTTGGTGATGATTATTGTGAAAAGTACAGCAAAGCCCGGCGAACGAACCCCGGCGATGCCGAAAAGCTCACCCTAGCCTCTTTTGGGAGTAAAGAGCTTCCGCGGCGAATCCAGATCCCAAACTGAATCCTCACGGAAGTAACGCATCTTTTTTGTCAAGGCGATGGAGTTTAACGATCACGGCAAACCGACCAAACGTTAGTCATTCTGCGGCATCGGCCAAACGCTGCGCCTCCAAAGACAGACGGGCCGCCCGAAACGCGTGTTCCTGCGTCATTGCTTTCTCAGTCCGGTTCAGGCAATCGAGAATGAATTGTCCGAAAAAGGGAAAGCCCACCTTGCCAGCACAGTCGATTTCCCGTTCACCCTCGCCGTCCACCAGAAAGATTTTGTCCGCCGGCCCTTTTCGCCCCAAGTCAACGTACTTGCGCAGTTCCATGCTTCCATTCGTCCCAACGACGAACACTCTCCCATCCCCCCAGGTCCGCAAACCATCCGGGGTGAACCAATCCGCCCTGCAATAGGCCCCCGCCCCACCCTTTCCCAGAAGGGAAACCTCCCCAAAGTCCTCCAATTCCGGCTTGTCCGGATTACCAAGATTGGCCACCCGGGCCAACTGCACACTCACTTCAGTCTCACCCGTAAAATGAAGAAATTGCTCAAACTGGTGGGACATAATGTCAGTCAGGATCCCACCGCAGCACTCCTTTTCAAAAAACCAGTCGGGCCTCTTCTCCTTCGACAACCTATGCGGTCCGAAAAGCGAAACGTGCAGTACTCTTCCCAAAACCCCTTCTCTAATCATTTCACCAGCACGCCAGGTACATTCGTTGAGCAGCCTCTCCGAATAACAAACGGCATACTTTCGCCCAGTCTCACGGACCTTGGCTTCCGCCGCCGCCAACTGCTCCAAGGAGGTGAAAGGAGCCTTGTCCGTAAGGTAATCCTTCCCTGCATCCATGACACGAAGGCCGATGCCGCAACGCTCGTTCGGGATAGCCGCCGCCGTAACACTCTTTATCTCAGAGTCGTCAAGAATTCGGCCGAAATCGTCCACTGGTTCCGCCTCGGGAAATTTTTCCAAAAATGGCCCGAGCAAGGTGGCGTCAGGCTCGTAAACGTACCTCAGGCTGCCTCCCGCCGCCTTCAGTCCCTCAGCCTGTCCGTAAACGTGCCCATGGTTTAGGAAGGCGGCGGCAAAAGGAAACTCTCCGCGCTCCACAACCGGCTTGGCCGCAATCTCGGGGGAATAATTCAATCCCTCTTTGCGGGCATTTCCCCCTGCAGCCTCACCCACGGCAGAAACCCATCCAGAAAGATAAGGCTACCTTCCCACGATTTGACCCGAGGAAGACTCGAAAAAATGCACTTTTTCGTCTTTTTTCTTTATGAAATAAACCCAATCGGAACTTTCGTGACGATACAGCCAAGGATACAAGTCCTTGCCCGTCCAGAGCCATCCCAGATCTTCCCGCCAAAGCCAGGCGTTGCCAGAACCGTCGTCAACGGCGTACAACCAGCCTAGCTCGTTATGATAAATCCACGAGGTACGAGTCAGGTGGAAGGACCCGAACCAAGGCGAGGTGAACCAGCCCGTTGCTTGCGGACCCGCCGTTTGAGCTCCTGCCAACCAAGCGGGAAGCGAGACGGTAGGGGTTTCCGTTGGAGTGGAGTTTCTCTCGGCTAGATCAACCACCTTCAGAACCAAACTTTTCTCCAAACTCCCCCCTAGGTGATCGGTCACTTTGATTCGCACGTCATGAGTGGCGTTGGCCTCGTAATCCAGAACCGAGGTAGTCCGCAGAGTGCCGTTTTCGTCCAAGGAGAAGAGGCCGTTGCCGGAAGAACCATTCCCCTCAACCAAGTCGTAAGCGTATGTTCCGGTTGAGTTGGGATCATCAGGGTCAGTCACCCTGACCATGCCCACCAAGTCACCCTTGGGACGACCTTCCGCCACCCGGTCGTTGCTCAGCCATAAGTTTGACGGAGAATGATTCGGTAAGGAAGCATCACTCCGAGGATCCGTACCCGCAGCCAACTCGTCGGAATCGGAGAAACCATCCCCGTCATCGTCGGAATCATGAGCGTCCTCGATGCCGTCTCCGTCAAGGTCTTCGATGACATTGATGACTGAAATTGAGAAGACCTTTGCCATGGATGCGTTTTGATCGTCGGTTACCTCTACAAGTATGCTGAGGGTCGAATTCGTCTCGAAGTCGAGAGTCGAGACGGTCCGTATCGTGCCGTTTGCCTCCAAGCTGAAAAGGGAATTATGCTGCGAACCGTTTCCATCTACGAAGGAAAAAGAAAAACTCTGGAGACCGAGGAAAACGTCGGGATCGGTCGCGTTGAGTTCGCCCACAATGGTTCCGACGGGTTGGTTTTCGAGAATAGTATTATTGGAAAGGTAAAGATCGGTGGGGGCTTGATTCGGGTCGGCGAAGACGAAGACGGAAGTATAAGAAGCCTTCACGCCGCGAGCTCCAGCGTTCAACACCTTAGTCCAGATGGTACGATCCTCGAGAGTACCATCGCCGAGTTGTCCGTATGTATTCCTCCCAACAGACCACAAAGAGCCATCAGATTTCACGATCTGGCTATGGTTTTGTCCCGCAGTCAAGGCAATCACCCCTCCGTCCATCACCTTGACAGGTGAATTACTACTCTGTGTGGTGCCATTACCAAGTTGACCGTAAATATTATGCCCCATCGCCCAGACAGAGCCATCTGACTTAAGGAACATAGAATGACCGCTACCTGCACTAACTGCAATAACCCCATTATCCACAATTTTCACCGGCGAATGTTTATCTTGTGACGTGCCATCGCCTAATTGTCCGAACTGATTCTTGCCCATCGCCCAGAGTGAACCATCTGTTTTGATGAAGAAACTGGAACCGTTTCGGTATGGTCCAACGACACTCGCCAACACTACATTGGAAGAAACAATTTGGATGGGATCATCACGGCTAACGGTAGTGCCGTCCCCAAGTTGCCCAAAGGTGTTGTCTCCAAATGCCCAAAGCGAGCCGTCCTCCTTGATGAACAAATTGTAGTAGGATTTCCCATTTGAGGCCACCACGGCTACACCGCCGGTTTCCAGTTGCACTGCCTGCCCAGAGTGCTGTTGCTTCCATAGAGAACCGTCCTGTTTAAGGTAAACCAATTGCAGAT
>CAXGVD010000203.1:0-5254 GCA_964012695.1 uncultured Opitutia bacterium | reverse complement strand
CGAAGACCACTTCGGCGACATGGACTTCAAAGTCTGCGGCACTCGAGACGGCGTCACTGGCTTCCAGCTCGACCTAAAGATTCAAGGCCTTCCCTTCGACATCGCCCGCGAAGCCGTCAAGCAAGTTACCGAAGCACGCCACAAGATTCTCGACGTCATGGACGCGGCCCAACCCACCCACCGGACCGAACTGCGCGAACACGCACCCCAAATCGAAATCGTCCAGATCGACCCCGACAAAATAGGTGCTCTCATCGGTCCCGGTGGTAAGAACATCCGCCGTATCACCGAAGTCACTGGAGCCAGCATCGACATCGACGATGACAACTCCGGAAAGGTCCGCATCTACGCCAGCAACCGCGAAGCGATGGAACGCGCCAAGCTGGAAGTGGACACTGCCACTGGAGACATCGAGGTCGGTAAAATCTACCGCGGCATCGTCCGCGGCGTGAAGGACTTCGGCGCCTTCGTTGAATGCCTTCCCGGCAAGGAAGGCCTCGTCCACGTCTCGGAACTGGCCGACTTCCGCGTCGAGCGCACAGAAGACGTCTGCAAACTCGGCGACGAGATGGTCGTCAAATGCATCGGCATAGATGACAAAGGCCGCGTCAAACTCTCCCGCCGCGCCGCATTCGAAGAACAAGAAGCCCGCTCCGGCAAAGACGAGCAAGACGAAGCCGGCGACGAAGTCACGAGCGAAAAGGCTGAAGAAAAAACTTCGGAAGATGAAGGTGCCGCAGAAACCGGTATGACCAGCGAAAAACCCTTGGAGTGACCCCAGGCACCTTCTACCAATAAACCTTATCACAAGACGCCTCCGCGAGTATCACCTTGCGGAGGCGTCCTCATCTCCGGGCCAAACAGCATGAACTCCCCTCCCCTCGTCCTCCTCACTAACGACGACGGCATACGCTCCCACTTCCTAGCCGAACTGGCCGACGCCCTCAACGCCGCCGGCTTCGAAGTACGAACTTGCGCCCCCGCAGACGAACAAAGCTGGATCGGTCACGCCATCAGCCGCCGAGCCATACTACGACCCGAAAAAGTCGATGGCTTTCCCGGCCCCGCCCACCAACTCAACGGCACCCCCGCCGACTGCGTCAACTTCGCCCTAGGCCACCTACTTCCCCGCCCCCCCGTAATCGTCCTAAGCGGCATCAACCTCGGCTACAACGTCACTCTCCCAATGGTCCTCTCCTCAGGCACCGTAGGCGCAGCTCTAGAAGGGGCCCTCCACGGCCACCGAGCCATCGCCGCCAGCATGGCCCTGCCCCCCGAGCGTTTCGAAGAAATCAGAGCAAACCACGGCCAAACGGACGGTTCCCTCCAACACTCCCTCCAGCAAACCGCCCGACACATCGCCTCCTACGCCAAAGAACTCTGCAAAAGGCCCCCCGAAGAAGGGCTTCTAGTCCACAACCTAAACTTCCCCGAAAACACCACCGCAGAAACCGCTATCGCTACCGCCTTCCCCCAAGCCCTCCAACTAGGCTCACTCTTTCAGCCACGCGAAGACGGAAAAGGCCACAGCCTCGTCTACCAGTCCGAATGGCTCGACCAAACCACACCCCAACCCGGCTCCGACCTACACGCCCTCAAACAAAACAAAGCCTCCGCCGCGCCCCTCGACTTCGCAGCCATCGCAGCCCGATAAAAACCCGCGCCCCAAGCTTGCAGCGACGCCCGACTCTTAACACTTGGCGATTGGTTCAGACGGCGACTTTTACACCTCGGCGCAGGTAGGTGGGGACATCCAAGTCTTCACCTTCGTAAAGGTTTCTTTTTTGGAGGTCGCCGAAGATGCCGCGCTGATTTTCAGTCTGCATGAAGTCGAAGAGGTTTTGCTCGAGTTCCTTTTCGGCGTTTTTCTCGCACATGGCTTGTTTTTTTCGAGCGGCGCGTGAAAGCTTGGAGGAGTGGGAGGAAGCAGTTTTCTTTTTGCCGGCTTTAGAGGAGGTGGTCATTACGGGATCGGCGTCGGGAGCGACGTCGGCGGCAGGAAGGCCTGCTTCGAGGTCGGTTGCGCCAAGGACGCAGATTTCCACGCGGTCGCCCATATTTTCGTCGACGTGGGCACCGAAGACGACGTTTTCGCCGGCATTGAATTCCTTGCGTATGTCGGTGGCGGTCTCTTGGAGAGCGGCCATAGTGAGGGAGGTACCGCCCGAGAGGCTGATGAGAAGCACGTCGGCGGCTCTGGAAACGTCGGGTAAATGAAGCATAGGACAGAGTACGAGATCTCGAAGGGCTTGTCGGACTGCGTTTTCCCCAGTGCCCTCTCCGTAGCCGAAGAGGGTGCGCCCAGAACGCAAAGTGAAGGCTTTGCGGAGATGGGCGAAGTCCACGTCGATCATGCCTTTGCGAAAGACGAGTGAGCAGATGGCGGAGATGCCAAGGCTGACGTTTCTTCCGGCTTGGGCGAAGCATTCTAGGGCGGTGGATTCGGCACCGCCGACTTGGAGAAGGGAGTCGTTAGGGAGGGGAATGACGGCATTGGCGAATTTGCGGAGATCGGCAAGGGATTCCTCGGCGAGGGCGTGGCGTTGTTTTTCCCAACTGAAGGGCAAGGGGGTGAAGGCGAAGACGAGGGAACCAGCTTCGCGGGCGTACTTGGCCACGAGGGGGGCGGCACCGCCGCCGGTTCCTCCGCCGAGGCCAGCGAGGAGAAAGACGAGGTCCACGCCGTCGAGGGCGCGGCGCACTTGTTCGCGTTCTTCTTCGAGGGCTTTGCGGCCGAGGCTAACCTCGCCGCCGGTGCCGAGGCCTCGGGTGAGGTGGCGGCCGATTTGGATTTTTTCGGAGGCGATGCTGTCGGAGAGGGCACAGGAGTCGACATCGAGTGCGACGTTGCGGACGGCGTCGAAACCGTCGAGACGGAGGCCGTCGACGAGGCTGACGCCAGCCCCTCCGACGCCGATTACCTTGGCCCGGACATGGGAGCCGGATTCCTTGAGGAAGGTCGAAGCATTGAGAAAGGTTTGTTGCTGGGACATGGTGCAGACGGGCGAGTTGGCATTGCAGTAGGCGAGAAAAGAAAACGGAGCAAGGCGTCAGCCGATGCCGACGAATCTGGTGATTTTTCGGAAGAAACTGGGGGACGCGGGACTGGCCCGGCTTTCGCCGTCCTTGAGACCGAAGTGGAGGAGGCCAAGGACGGTGGCGTTGGCGGGGTCGGCAAGCTCGCCCAATATGCCGGCGGGAAAGGCGGCACGGCGAGCGGAAAGGCCCAGAACTTTGGAAGCGACTTGCTCGATGCCGGGCAGGCGTGAACCGCCGCCAGTGAGAAGGACGCCCGAGGCGACTTCGGCGGGGTCGAGAAGGTCGCCTAGTTCCTTGCCGATGATTTCGAAGAGTTCGACTACGCGGGCGTGGATGATGTCGCAGATGGCTTTGCGGGAGACGGAGCGGTCGCCGATGGTTTTGTTGCCGATGAGCCAGACTTCTTCCTTGGCGTCGTTTTCCTCGGTGAGGGCTTTGCCGTGTTCGAGTTTGAGTTGCTCAGCGTAGTGCTCGTGGACGCGGAGGCCCATGCCGAGGTCGCCAGTGAGATGGTCCCCGCCGACGGCGACGACACCGGTGATAGCGACGTGTCCGTGCCGGTAAAGGACGTAGTCGGTGGTGCCGGCTCCGATGTCCACGACGAGGGCGCCGGCGCGTTGGAGGTCGGGGCCCGCGAGAATAGCTCCTGAGGCAATGGAGGAGACGAAGACGTCCACGATGTCCAAGCCACTGTAGCCCATGACGACGTCGGTGGCTTCCTGGATGGGGTTTTTGTCGCCGTCGATGGCCCAGTAGCCGACTTCGAGGTTGGCGCCGCGTTTGCCGACGGGATCCTCGACGATTTGTCCGTCGAGCATTACAGGGGCGCGCACATGGTGCACGTAGCATCTGCCTTTTTCGGGTTGCTTTCTCTTCGCTTCTTCTTCGGCGCGTCGGAGGTCTTCTTCTTCCACGACGTTGTCGGAGGCGGCGATGCTTGCGTGGCCACGGAGAGAGTGGCCTCGGAGATGGGAGCCGGTCTGGGCAAGGTAAACCGCGTCTACGGTAGTGCCGGCGGATTTCTCAGCTTCGCGAATGGCGGCGTGGGCGGAGGCGGCAGCTTTTCGGAAGTCAGAGATTTCGCCTTTTCGTACGCCTTCGTTGGGAGCTGCAGCGGCGGAGAGTACGTTGAGGTTTCCCGTTTCGGTGAGTTCCCCGATGAGGACTTTAGACCGTGAGGTTCCGATTTCAATGGCTCCAAGTATCTTGCTCATGGCAGGCGATTCGGGTTTTGTGGTTGCGAGGCGAGAGCGTGTTTCAGACAGGATCGATGCGGGCGAAGACGGAGCGTCCGTGGGAGAGGTCAATGGACTCGACAACGGGGGCTTGACGGAAGGCGGGCTCGCCGAGGAGGTAGTGGAGGCGACGGAGTTGGGCGCCGTAGCTTCTAGGAGAAAAGCGTATTTTCTTCACCTTGCCGGCCCTAACGAGGACATGAGAACCAGGGTCCACTGCGGGATCGGCCTCGGGGCGGAGAAAGGAGACGACTTTCCAGTCTCGGTAGATTTCGGGAGTTTCCTGGCGGGCGAGTTCGAGCAAGGGAGAAACGCGAGAGACTTCGGCGAGCGGGCGGTAGAGGCCAGTTTCGTCGCGTTTGAGGAAGGCGGGCGAGACATCAAGAAAAGGAAGTTGGGCGAGGGAGACCCGGGAGTAGCGGGCCCCTTGGTAGAGGACGCCTTCCATGGAGGCCAGCCAAAGCTCGGGGGAGGCGGCGCCCTTGCTCTTTAGGGCGAGGCGGAGGACGGGTTTGCGCTCGATGACTTCGACCGCGAGAGTGTCAGGAAAGATGCGTCGAACCACGGCGGAGGCAACTTGGGGCTCGTTCTCGAAGTCGCGCCTCACTTGCTCGACGTCGACGTCCATGAGGGTAAGCCTCTCCGTGAGGGCAAGGCGTTCGCGCGCCCATGAGATGTCTAGTGGGCCGTCACTCTTGAAGCGGATGTGGCGAATGGGCTCGGCGGGGCCGGTCAGGTCCACGGGGCCTTCTTGTTCCGAAAGGCGTTGGCTAAGGAGCAAGGCTCCGTAGCCCGCTCCGCACAAGGCAGCGAGGGCAAGGAAGAGTTTGCAGGTTCCGAAAAAGGCGCGTCGCCAGGCAACAGCGGAACCTGGTCTGCGACGGCTTTGGGAAACCAAGCTGCGCCAACTGCAATCTTTCGGGTTTTTCATTTTTTTGGGACGGGCCATGACGGTGAAGGTAGAACGAATAGTCTTGTTT
>CAXGVD010000202.1:0-5284 GCA_964012695.1 uncultured Opitutia bacterium | reverse complement strand
ACCCGCATGCGGGTGGGGTCGGGCAGGCGAATGATGACTTGCCGCTCGCGAACGCGACGTCCTTCCTCGATGAGGACTCCGTCGGAAGAAGAGGAGCCGGAAACGTTGCGGTTAGCGTAGGTGACTTCTCCGGGAGCGGGCGCCTTAATAAGGCATTTGGCGATTTGCTCCTCGATTTCGGCTTCTCGAGAAACCTCAAGTTCGTAGGAATTGCGGCGGGAGAGGAGGCGAGCATCTGCGGTTTGGATGGAGGCGTTGAGATCGTTCACCTTGGCCTTGCGGGAATGGGCCCGGAGGACGTCCAACTTGGTGAGGGCGAGGTCGAGGTCCTTACGCGCCTTTTCCACCGCGAAGGCGTCGGCCTCCAACTGGGTTTCGGAAACATAGCCCTTAACCGCGAGCTTCTTGCTATAAGCGTGGTACTCCTCGGCCCGGCGAAGGTTTTCCCGCGCCACGAAGACGGCGCCTTCCAATTGCTCGACGTCTTGTCGATAGGAGCCGGACAGGTATTCGTCGAGGGCCAGTTCGGCGGCCTTCACGTCGGCCTCGGCCTGCACCAGAGCCGCCTTGGCCTGATGCACGGATATGCGCTGGGTAAGGAGGTCCTTCTGCAGGGCGGAGTCGTCCAATCGAACAAGGAAGTCGTCCTTCTCCACCTTAGTGCCCTCGGGCACGATTTCGAGGATGTTAACGCCCGAGGAGTTGCGGCTCTTCACCTCGCAGCGCACATCCACATTGTGGGCGCTCTCGATTTCACCAGGCTCAACGATTTCGAGACGGAATTCCTTACGCACGACTTCCTCGAAGAGCACTTCGGGCAAGGACTCCCCGTCCTCACCGCCCGCCAGCATCCACCACGCGGCGGCGACCACACCGGCACCCGCCAAGCCCACGACGGTCTTGGTGGCGGCAAAGCCGAAACGCCGGCACATGCGGTTTGCGGTTTGGGAATTCATGGAAGAAATAAGCGCTTATATTATGAACGCTTGAAAACGGGAAGCAAGGTCAGGGATTAGCCGCCGGCACTATTTTTTGATGGGGTCAGCAAGGAACTCGTTGGCCACGATGGGGCCGGGGTCCACCCAAAGGCCCTCCTCGTCAAGAAGCATGGTGCCAAGTTCGTAGTCCAGCCTCATTCGGAGGGCCTCGTAGCCTACCCACACTTGGAGGAAGGCGTTGCTGGCGTCGAGGAGGTCGTTGAGAGCGTTCACGAGGTCTCGGGCGGTGGTGGCGCCGAACTGGGCTGCGCGGCCGGGTTGGGGGGGTTGTTGAAGGCGTAAACGGGCGAGGTCCACTTGGGCGATGGCGCCTCGCACGGCGGCCCGGGAAAGCTCGAAGTTCAGCTGGCTAAGGCGGGCGATACGAGCGGTATTGCGGAGGCTGCGGTGAGCCCCGTCCTCGTAGGCGAGGTAATCTCGCCGGGCCCGCTGGTAGTTGATGAGGGCTTCTCGGTAGCGGTTGCGCTCGGCCACCTTGTCGATGCGAGAATCGAATTCGAGGCCAAGGCTGAGCCTGCCCTCGTCGCGCCGGAAGTGGCCCGCACCTTTGTCGGAGGCCCCAAGGTTACCGGAGAGGACGAGGTCGAGATCGCTGCGGAGGTCGTCGCGGGCTAGGGCGACGTCCCGCCAGACGTCTACGAGGCGGGCTCGAGCGTTCATCCAGTCGAGCCTGCGATCACGGGCCACCTCCAAGGCTTCCTCCGCCTCCACCCGTACTTCCTCCATCACGATGGATTCCAAACGAGCGGAGGCTCGGGCGAGGGACAGTTCCAGCATTAGGCCTGAGAGGTCGGCCAAGGCCGACGCCACTTGCGAACGGGCTTCGGCCAAGGCGAGGTTCGGCAACTCCTCCCGCAAGGTTTCCAAGTCCGTCCGGACGAAGACGAATTCGGGTCCAATTCGTTCCCCCGTCGCCGTCAGGCTGGCCGCCTCGGCGTCTAAGTCCTCGTCCCGGAAGGCTTCCGCCCCCATGCCCGCCTGCTTAAGATCGGGCCGTTCCCGCAAGCGGGCGAACCACTCCTTACGGACGGGCAGCTTGACCGCCAGTTCCTCCCGGTCCTCAGAGAAACCCGTTAGGCTGGCCTCCACCCCGGAAAACAATGCCAGCGCCTCCCCCACCCTGTCGCCCAAGGCAGCGAAGTCGGGCGAGACTTCCTCGGAACGAGTGCGGGTCAACAGTTTCACCGCGTCTTCCTGCAAGCGAGCGAGGACGGGGTCCGTGAGTCGGAACCTGTCCACGTGGGAAGCGTCCACGCGCACGGGAAGGTTTGGTGGCAAGCCCAGAGTAATCTTGAAGCCGTCCAGCCGCGTCTCGAAGCTCGCCTTACCCGCCAGCAAGGAACTTTGGGCATTGTAAAGTGCTTGGCGGGCCTGGTCCACCTGAAGACGGTTGCCTATGCGACCGGCGTCGAAGGCCGCCTCCAACTGGGCGAGGCTGTCCCGCAACTTGGCCACGTTCGCCTCCTGGTTGCGGATGCCCTGCAAGGATTGTAGAAGGCCGAAAAAGCCGCTCACACCCGAGACACCGGTACGTCCAGAAGGCACCCCCGCCACCAAGCCGGGCGAGGGAAACCCGCCGCTCCCGCGTCCTGGTCCCGTGGCCGGGTTGCTCCCCGTCACAACGCCCAGAAAGAAACCTTGCCGAAACTGCTCCATGCGGCGGGCGTTACCCAAAAGGTCGCGCTCCGCTTGGGTCAGATTTTCACGAATGATTCGCAGGCCCGCGCCCCGCAACAAAGGTTGAGTCAGGGTCAGGTTGGCCAAGGAACCGCCTAGGTCGACCGAACCCTCGGACAGGTTAAGCGTCAGGCGACTGGCTAAGCTCGCGACCCAAGCCGTAGCTCCCGCCACGCCGCTAAAACCCGCAGAGCCCGTAGCCGCGCCGTCGATGTCTCCACCTCCGCCGCCCCTCTCCAATGTCGTCTTGCCGCCCGCAAAGGGTCTGGGAGAAAGCCGGTAACGTTCGAAGGTCACATCGAGAGCGGAAAGATACAGGTCCTCTTTCTCCCGCTGAAATTCTCGGGAGTGGGTCAAGGCTAGCTTTACCGCTCCGGAAAGGTCCAGATTCAGCCGACCATCCTCGTCCAACGGCAACCACTCCCGCCAAGCGTCGCTTTCCAGACGAGTGGAAGCGTTGCCCTCCTCGTAGGCGTACTTGCCCAACACCGCCTCCGTAACCGAGCGTGCCGCCGGATCGTCCGGCGGAACCGCTGGAAAAGCCCCGCCCCCGGGCGCCCGCAAGCGCGAGGATTCGCCCGCATCGATACCAAAACCCGGTTCGTCGCTCAAAGCCGCCCGCACCTCCGCGTCCGCAGACTCCCGCCAAGCCCCGCCACCCGCGCAAGAAGACAAAAGTATGCATACACAGGTGGCGCTTGCACAATAACTCGCAAACGCCAAGGAAACGGAACTCCGCTCAAGCTTTGTCTCGTTAGACATGGTGGCAACCAAGGGAATCGGGGAAAGCGCCTAATATGCAATAGACTCGGGCGATCAAACTAGGACATAGGTGAATGGAAGGCAACACGAGCTTCGCCCAAGGTAGATTCAGGCTCGCTCCAGCCTTCAAAGCCTGAACATAAGCAAGATGGAAGTCCGCCAAGAAATGCCTCAACATAGTCGGAGATGAATTCGGGCGCGTCGAACAGGAAGACCCAGTCCCATTCGCTTCCCAAAGGCAAAACGAAAGTTTCTTGGACAAACCCTTTTTTTCGTGGACGGTTCCCTGGCCCGAGCCTACTCCAAGGTGCCGGTTAACACTCGGAAGATGAGCGGGACGCGCGTCGACTTGGAATTACTCATCGCCGCCACCGCCGTGGCCCACAATCTGAAGCTGGCGATATTGAAAGTTCGCCACTTAGAGTGCCTACCCAGACTAGCGTAGGAAAACTAGTCGGAGGAGTAGTTCCGCAGCGGGAAGGGCTTCATCCCGATCGGAACGTCCAAGAGTAAGGCCAAGGGAAAATCTGAAGGGGCAGAAAACGAAGCTTTTCGGCGGGTTACCTTTAGCCGAAGAGTTCGGTTACGGCTTGGGCTTTGACCAGTTCTCGGGGTTGGTTGAGGTGGTTGTAAACGATGGTCTCGGGCTCGATGCCGAAGCTGTGGTAGATGCTGGCGAGGAGTTCCCGGGGGTGGACGGGCTTGTCGATGGGGGCGGATCCAGTCTTGTCGGACTCGCCGTGGACATAACCGCGCTTGACGCCGGCTCCGGCAATGACACCGGTGTAGCAGTAGGGCCAGTGGTCGCGCCCATCGGCGCTATTGCCGTTGCCGGAGGTGCTGACGCCCTTTTGAGGGCTGCGGCCGAATTCACCGACGCAAAGGACGAGGGTCTCGTCGAGGAGGCCGCGTTCGTCGAGGTCAGCGATGAGGCCGGAGAGGCCGGCGTCGAGCATGGGGGCGGATTGGTCCTTCATGCGCTTAGGCAGGCCCTTGTGGACGTCCCAGGAATGGTTGTCGGAGTTGGCGACCTTGGGCCAGATGACTTCAACCACTCGGGTTCCGGCCTCCACGAGGCGACGCGCAAGTAGGCAACTTTGGCCGAAGGTGTTGCGTCCATAGAGGTTGCGGGTGGCTTCGACTTCTTGGGAGAGGTCAAAGGCTTCGCGGGCCCGACCAGAGGCAACGAGGCTGAGGGCTCGGTCGTAATGCTCGTTCAGGTTGTATTGCTCGACAGCCTTGTCGATGACGGGCATGGCCTCGTTGATGGCGTTGCGGAGCTTGGCCCGACGCTTGAGGCGGACGCCGAACATGTCGGGGCGCATTTCGAGGTCGTCGACGCGAACCTTGGCCATTTTGTTCATGTCCATGTCGCCGCCGGGAGGATAGAGGGTGTAGGGGTCGTAGGCCTTGCCAAGGAATCCGGCGGTGCCGCCTTTGCCCACCACGCCGCTTTCCTGAAGGGGCCGGGGGAGCATAACGAAGGGGAGCATCGGTTCAGTGGGAGGCTTGAGGCGGATGATGTTGGAGCCGAAGTTGGGGAAATCCTTGGGACTAGGAGGCTCCAGTTGACCGGAGGGGCTCACCTTGTCCGTTGTGTAACCAGTCATCATTTGGTAGATGGCGGCAGTATGGTTGAAGAGACCCTTGGGAGTGTAGCTGACGGCCCGCATCATGGTGAACTTGTCGTTCACTTGGGCAAGCTTGGGGAGTAGTTCGGTGAAGTGGACACCGGGCACCTTGGTGGGGATGGGCTTGAAGATGCTGCGGACATTGTCGGGGGAATCGGGCTTGGGGTCCCAGAGGTCGAGGTGGCTGGGTCCGCCCTGAAGGTAAATCATTATGAC
>CAXGVD010000201.1:0-5289 GCA_964012695.1 uncultured Opitutia bacterium | reverse complement strand
GCCGAGCCCGTATCCCTTGTGGGCGGCGAAAGGGAGGAGGGCGTCGGCGGCCTCGGCGTCGGTGGTGGGGGCGCCGTCCTTGTCCACGGCGGCGTTGGGCGGGAGTTCCTTGCCTTCGCGCTTGAGTTGCTGAACGCGGCCCATGGCGATGACGGAGGTGGCCCAGTCGATGACCACGGGAAAGCCGATGGCCTTCGTGGTGGGCAGTCCCCAAGAGTGCGGGTTAGTGCCGAGGGTGGGCGTCTTGCCCCCGAAAGGCACGACCTCCGCAAGGGTGGAGGTGCAATTGGTGTAGGCGAAGTAACCCCGGCGGGCGGCGTTCATGACGTATCCGCCGCCCCAAAGGTAGTGAAAGGCGTCGTCGATGGCCACGGTACCCGAGCCGTGTTTATCCGCCATTTCGATGCAAGCCTCGATGGCGTCGTAGGCCACGGCCTGCCCCAGCTTCTTGTTGGCGTTCCAGGTTTGGCAGGCGTCGAAGCGGCTCGCCTTCACCTCGACGTTCGCGTTGGGGACGCAACCGCCGACGGCGGAGCCGAACAACTCGTCCAGATGAAGGGCCTTGAGGGCGTTGTGGGTGCGGATGCCATGCTCGGTGGCATAGGCGGCGAAGGTGGCTGCTGCTGCTGCCTCATCCGGGCTGAAGCCTCGGTGTTGGAAAACGGCCCGAACGAGGGAATCGTGGGCCTCCTTGGGGACTACTCGAAAGGATTCCATGGAAGGTGTTCTTGGTTTTTGTTGGTATCCGCATTCCTTCGAATGCGGAAGCAGGTCCGACTCAGTTTATCGGTGCAATGGGTACGTCGTTGACTTGGGCGAGGGGCTTTTCGCCTTTCATTACATGGATGAGGTTGCGAACTGCCATGCCCGCCTGGCGTTGTACGGATTCGTAGGTACGGGAGCCGACGTGCGGGGTTATAAGGGCGTTCGGGGCGTTCAGCAATGGGTGGTCGGCGGAAGGAGGTTCCTGGTCCAGCACGTCCGCCCCGTATCCGCCAAGCTTGCCGCTTTCGAGGGCGGCGACCATGGCGGCGACATTAACGATTTCCCCTCGAGCACAGTTCAGAACAATCGCGCCGTCCATCATCTTTGCGATGCTCTCGGCGTTGATGAGGTCCCGGGTTTCGTCGGTCAGGTTCGTGTGAAGGGAGAGGACATCGGCGTCGGCGAACAAGTCGTCGAAGGAGGCTCGGCGCTCCACCTCATGGGCTTGGGCGAAGTCCTCGTCCCAGTAGAGGTCGTGGGCCGTCACCTTCATACCGAATGCCTTGGCCCGAACAGCAACCTCCTTACCGATTCGTCCGAGCCCCGCCACGGCGAGGGTCTTACCCATGATTTCGTTGCCCGTGAGGCGCGTCCAGTTGCCCGCACGCACATGGTTGACCTCCTCCACCAGTTTGCGTACGAGGGCAAGCAACAGGGCAAAGGAATGCTCCGCCACGGTGGTGTGGTTCACTCCCGGACAGAAGGTGACGGGGAGTCCGTTGGCGGTGGCGTGTTCCACGTCTATCTTGTCCACGCCGATGCCGTACTTTGCGATAACCCTAAGGCGGGGCAGAGCCTGGTCGATGACGGCGGCGGTAATGGCGTCATCCCCGCACAGGAAGGCGTCGAGGTCCCCGACGAGTTCCATCATGCGTTCCTCGGAAAGCGGGCCCCGTTCGCAGACTAGTTCGTAGCCTTCGGCGTCGAGCAGGTCGTGATGCTCGCCCGGCGTGTCTTGGAAGGAAGTAGTGGTGACGAGTACGCGAGTCATGGGCACAAAGGTTTTAGGAGTACGCTTCCGCTCGTTGGGCGGCAAGTAAAAAGCCGGTTGCGTGGTGAGGCTTCCGAGGTGTAACCGAGGGACGTCGTTCGCATCTAGAACCTTCAAAAACCATAACTCAAAATGAATAAGAAAACCACCACTCTCCTTATCGGCGCCCTCTCTTCGGTCGCCGCCTTTTGGGCCTGCGACCTGTTGGCGCAAGCTCCTCCTTCCGTCGTGCCGCCCGCAACTCCGCCTAATCTGCCCACCCGCATCCCGCCGCCTCCCGGTTTCGCCTTCCCCAAGGACAACGCGGGTAAGTTCCAATATCTCAGCGCCGAGTACTACTCCCAGGACGCCAAGCCTTTTCTTTACAAGCGTCTGGTCAAGGTTGACACCACCACGGGAGAAGCTTGGGTCCTTCGCTCTACCCGGGGCCCCGCTGGCGAAGTTCGCGAGTGGTTGCCCTTGACGCAGGAGTGAGTGCCCAAGGGTACGAGGCAGCCTAAGTACTAAGCCACACTTGGTGGCTCGAGGAACGCCGCGGGGTTTGGGTGTCAGGCGGGAGGTTTCTCGGGCGGTGGTCGGCCATTCCTTTTGGCGGCGAGGACTTCCCAAACCTTCGAAATTTTTTACTCCCGAAGGTTGTGTGCGTGGTAGACGACGAGGGGGTTGAGGAGGCCTGAGCCGTCCTTGGTTTTGAGGGCGCTTAGGGAGAATTGGTAAAGGCGGCGAGGCTGGAGGCTGGGGACTTGGAGGGTGAGGGTGAGGCCGTCTTTTGAGAGAGTTGTCTTGGCGGGGACGTGGGTTTGTTTGTTGACTTGGGGCGAGCCGTAACCTTGGTGGTATTTATAGGCGTAGGACTGGATAGGAAGGTTGGCTGGGTTGGCGGCGGAGCTGGGGTCGATGGGCAAGGTGAAGGTGAGGGAGAAGCCTTCTGGTAGGAGGTGCATGGTGAGGAGGTCGGGCGGGGTTTTGCCCGTGAAGGTGAGGGATTGGATGCCGTGGGAGCCTGCCCAGCCGTGGGCGGAGTGGCCCACGTAGAGGGTCTTGCCGTCTTGGGAGAAGGCTAGGCGGTTGTTGCCCGTGGAGAGGCCGTTGCCGTCGAAGAAGGGCAGGCAGGCTCCTTGGAGCTTGTCGCCGACCTCATCCAAGATGACGCGCATGATCCGGCCTTTGTTCATCTCGCCGACGAGTAGCTGCCCGGCGTAAGGACCGAATTTACCCTTGGTGGAATCGGCGAGAGGTTGCGAGGGCGAGTTGGACATGAGGCCGTGGGGGAAGAGGATGGCGGCGGTTTCCCGACGGGCGTCGAGTTCGGACACGGGCAGGCTGACGGGCTTGGGATCGTCGGGCTTCCATTCCTTTTCCCAGACGAGTGAGGCGGCGTGTCCGTAGAACTTGCCTTTTTCGACATGGTGCATCTTGCTGGTGCCGACCCAGTCGCCTTGGTTGTCGGTGACGAAGAGGCGGTCTTGGAGGTCGAGGCCGAGGCCGTTGGGAGTGCGGAGGCCGGAGGCGAAGGGGATGCGTTCCCCTTCGGGCGTGATTTTCAGGATCCAGCCCCGGTAGGGTACGCAGGCGTACATGCGCTGGAGGTATGAGCGAGGTTCAAAGCGGCCGCGTTTCTCGTGGCGGACACCCGCCCCGGAGGAGGCCGTGCCTAGTGCGACATAGATGTTACCGTGCTTGTCGCGGACAGGGCCGAAGTGGAATTCGTGGTAGTTGCCGGAGACACCGAATTCGTCGCAGAAGGCTTCATATTCGTCGGCCTTGCCGTCGCCGTCGACGTCGCGCAGGAGGGTGAGTTCGGGTCTTTGGGCGACGAGGAGTTCACGGTCGTTGAGAGGCAGGACGCCGAGCGGGGTGTGGAGGCCTTCGGCGAACAATTTCCATTCGCCCGTTTTCGGGTGACGGGTGAAGACCTCGCCGGCGACGTGACAGCTTACGAGGCGACCGTCGGGGAAGAAGGCGAGGCCGTCGGTCTGGGTGCCTTTGGTTCCGTGACGTTCGAGAAGGAGCGGGGGCGGAGCGACGTTTTCGAGGACGTAGTGTTCGGTGACCTTTGCGAAGAGGGTTGAAGAGGGAGAGGCGAGGAGAAGGGGAGACAAGGAGACTAGGAGAAGGGAATGGCGGAAAGCGCGAAGGGAAGAGCCTGCGTTTTGGGCTTGGGCGCCTTTAGCGTGTGGGACTTTGCGTCTCTTCGTCTTCTTGTCTGAAAGTCTCATGGTCTCCTTGCCTTCCTATTTGCCCGCGAGGCGGCGGATTTCTTCTAGGGCGAGGGGGCGTTCGTAGAGGTGAAGTTCGTCGAGCCAAAGGTGCGGGTGCTTGCCGGAAGAGCCGAGTATGATGGGGCCTTCGGGCTTTTCGCCGGGGCGAAGGGGACGCTCGCGGAGGAGTTCGCCGTCGAGGTAGATTCGAAGGACGCTGGCGTCGAGGGTGAGGGCGACATGGTGCCATGTGTCGTCTATCACGGGTTCGGGTGGAGGAGGCGGAGGGGGAGCGGGTCTTTTTTCCTTAAGGTTATCGTCTGCGGGCGGGATGATTTCGAGCCTGTCCACGTTTGGCCCGGTGTTTTCAACGGCGGTGAGCCGAATGAGGCGCTTGCCCGGTGTGAGGCGGACTTTTGCTTCCTGATGCTTCCAAGTTGTCCAGCTCGCAGTGTCGGAAAAGGGGAGCGGGGGGGCGAGGAGGTCGGTTTTGCCGTCGATGGTGAGGGCCAGTGGGCGCTTCCCTTGGGATGCGTAGCGGAAAAGGAGGCGATGCTCGCCCGCTTTCTCGACCTTCACCGTCCACTCGACGTATTGGCCCGCGGCGCTCCCGAAGTCGAGGTAACCGCGGCCATGAAAGCCTTGGTTGCCGTTTTGGCGGAAGGGGCCTGAGAATTTGGCGTCTTCGGCTTCGAGGCTGGGGCCTTCTTCATTGGTGGTTTCGAGGAGCCGAACGCCGAAGGTGAAGGCGGCGCCGTCGGGTTGGTAGCGGAGTAGGCCGCCTTTGGGCCAACCGAAGAGGGAGGGTACGGCGTTCTTGGGGCTGGAGAGCTTTATGTAGGCGGCAAGGGAGGCGCCTTGGGAGAAGTCGTAGTCTGCGACGGGTTGGGCAGGATTGACGCGTTGACCGGCGGAGATTTGCCAGGCCCGGCCCCGGTGACCTTCGACGAGGCCGCCGCGTTTGTTGAACGAGGCGGCGAGGTCGTCCATGGAGAGGTATAAGGCGGGAGTTTGGCGGGGGACTTCCACTTGGGTGAGGGTGAAGGAGGTGGCTTCCTTGGGGGTTAGGCGGAGGATGCCGTCTTTGATCGTACCCTTATCGCAGGTAGTGCTTACGCCCGTGGAGGTGTCGAGGATGCGAAGGACATCGGCAGGGGCGTTTCTAATCGTGAAACGTCGGGTCAGGCCGCTCTTCCCGGGGAGCTTGGCGAGGAACTCTGTAATGGTTGCGTCTGCGAGCCTGTGTCGGAAGGCGGGCAGACCATCGATGAAGCGGTAGCCGAGGAACTTTGGGAGAGGTTGAGGGGCGTCCGGAAGAAGGTCGAAGCGGAA
>CAXGVD010000200.1:0-5344 GCA_964012695.1 uncultured Opitutia bacterium | reverse complement strand
TCCAGCACAAGCAAGACCTCCTCGCCGTGGGTCTTGATCCCGAGGCAGGCGGGAATCCTGACTCCCTCGGAAACGTGCCGCTCAACTTGCCGAGCATACCACCGGGTCTCCACTTGGTAGGATTTCAGCTTCCGGCGATGAGACAAATCAGTATTCCAGCCGCGCGGATGCACGCCCGAGGCCGGTTGCACGTACTTGACGATGACGCTGGGTACCGAGGCTCCTTCCAGTCCGATGCGCTCAATGCTCCCGTAGCCGCTCCAAAGGCTTTGGACCGTGCCGAGGTTCGTCAGACCGTCCGCCCCAGTCAGCTCCAAGACGAAACGATCAGTTTCTTCCTGCTCCATGAAGCAGAGCAGGTTAGGCGTTTCTCCTAGAAACGCCAATCGCATTCAGGCCAGGGCCGGCTCGACCTATTCGCCGGAGAGCACGAAGGTCGCCAACACGCCACGATGGTCGGACGGCCACGGCCCCTCGTATTGCAATTCGGCCAAGTAAACCGGTTTGCGTCGGCCCGTCGCGAGGTGCTCCACATTGGTGGGTTTCTCGCCGACCGTGGCGGCCGATTCCACGCGCACGCCCTTTCCGGCGAACATCAACCAGTCGATGCGATCGAGAATCTGATTCGGGCCCTTGTCGCCGTCGTAGGGTCGCCGTCCGGGCGTGCCGTTGGCGTACGGCGGCGTCCAAGTGTAACCGGGATGCGTAACGGGATTCGGGAAGATCGTTCGGTAGGCGTCGCGCATTCCGGCGTCGGTGAAGGTCTTCGAGCCACGCCATCGGATGGCGAAACGCAGAGGCGTCTCGGTCGGATTGTCGACCCATCGGTCGAGCCCCTTGCGTGCGTATTCCGCGGTCCAATCCAAATGCGACGGCTCGTTGAAATCCCCCAACAGGAACACGGGCCGCCCAGCGTAAAGGTGGGGCTTGAGTCGCTTGAGCGTCAGGTTGTACGAACTAGGCGTGCTCATCTCGTCGAGCACTTTCTCCTCAAACTTCTTCGGGTCGTCCTCGACCGTCCCCGCTTGAACGTGCTTCATCACGACGTCCGGCCCATAGCCCCTGCCCGGCCTCCAATGGGCAACGTGGACGTAGACGAACTTGCCAACCCCCACCTCCACACGGTGCGCGAACGAATCACGGCTGGTGTTTTTAGGATTCAGCGGATCGGTGGTAACGGGAAAGCGCGAATACACTTTTCCGACTCGATTCCATTTCGAGTCGTTTTTGCGCAGTTCGGACAGAATGCGGTCGTCGGCAAGGGGACAGGGCTCGGTCGTTCCGACGACGTCGGCCTTAACCTGCAAGATAAGCTTGGCGATGTCTTGATGCCGAGGCTTGCGATAAAGCGGCGAGGTGGCTCCGATTTCCCGGGCGGGCTTACCGCCCTGCAGGATATTGAGGTTCAGGATGCTCAGGCGGATGGGACCAGCGGACTCGCAAACATCACGTCCCTGTCCCGACAAGGTCAAGAGACCGAAGATGACCGCCGCGACAATGACCGGAAGCCATGCCGCGAAAGATATTCGTAAGGCTTGCTTCATCTTGCGAGCCAGAGAATGCGGAGCCTACGAGCGTACGGCGAACCCAAACCGCGGAAAAATATTCTTCCGCAAAACGCCGCCCGCATCTTCAAAACGAGCTTGCTAGCACAAGCACACGATTGCTACCCCTTGGAGCGTTTCGTCCGAACGCATTTTCGGACACAGCGAGACTCAGGAACGATCATGCCAACCGACGACGACTACGGGCTCAGTCCCGACAAGGAAAAGAAGGTCATCCCGCCGCCCCAAGTCGATTACCTCCCGAAAAAGCCGAGCGGCTACAACCCCGGCATCGGCCTCATCGGCGCTGGCGGCATCAGCGAGTTCCACCTCAAGAACTACCGGGCCTGCGGCTTCGAAGTGGCAGCCCTCACCAGCCGTACTCGCTCTAAGGCGGAGGACAAGCGCGACAAGTTCTATCCCTCCGCCGTGGTCTGCGAAGACCATCACGAACTGCTGGCCCGCGACGACGTGGAGGTGGTCGACGTAACGCCGCACCCAGAGGACCGTCTACCCATTCTCGAAGACAGCCTCCGGGCTGGCAAACACGTACTCAGCCAAAAGCCTTTCGTCCTGGATCTAGAGGACGGCGAACGCCTGGTCGCCCTGGCCGAGGAGAAAAGACTCAGGATTGCGGTGAACCAAAATGGACGCTGGGCGCCCCACTTCAGCTACCTGCGGGCCGCCTCGGCCTCTGGGCTGATCGGCCGGGTCACCTCGGTGGACTTCTCCCTGCAATGGGACCAGACCTGGATCAGGGGCATCGAGGCCCTCGAGAGCATCCGCCACTTGGTGCTGTTCGACTTCGCCGTGCATTGGTTCGACATCACCTCCTGCTTAATGGCCGGGCAGGAACCGCAGCGCGTGTACGCGTCCGCCGTCGGATACTCCGAACAGGTTTATGGTCCGCCCGCACTTGGCTCGGTCACCGTGGACTACTTGGAAGCTCAAGTGAGAATGGCCTTCAACGCCCATACCAAGATGGGCGAGGAGGACGTCACCACCGTGGTCGGCACCCAAGGCACTCTGCGGACCCGCGGCCCCGGCCTCAACGACCAGCCCAAAGTCGAAGTGCATCTTGAAGAAGGTTCCGTCGACGTCCCGCTGGAAGGCTGTTGGTTCGAGAACGGCTTCGAAGGCGCCATGGGCGAACTACTCTGCGCCATCGAGGAAGACCGCGAGCCCAGCCACTCCGGCCGCAACAACCTCGGCTCGCTCGAACTCTGCTTCGCCGCCCTGCAAAGCGCGGAAACCGGCACACCCGTAAAACCCGGCGACGTGCGCGCCCTACCCTCTTACAACTAGCCCACGTTTTTAAGACCCGCAATTCTCACGGACTGTCTGCTGCGACCCGCCGCACGGCCAGTGCGGGTCAAGAGAATGACGGACTATGGTTTCGGCTCAAACACGTTCCAGCGTACCGACTTGTCCGGCGAAGGTGTCGGTCTCTACGCCGAGCCTCTGGAGAATAGTCACGAACAGTTGGGCCAAGGGACGGTCTTCCTCGTCCACGTCGCTACGCCAACCAGAATCACTGCTTACCCCCGCACCAGGCAAGCTGCCGTCTTCGAGCAGGCCAACGTATTGGAGGTAGCGACCGTTATTGAAACCGAGGTTCTTGCCGCCCGCGGATATGATGGGGTAATTACGCGAGAGGTGGAAACTGCTGGAGGCCGAGCCGTGCATGGCGAAGGTGTTGTCCAGCATGTTGCCTGACCCGTTTGGTTCCCGGGTGTCCTTGAGCTTTTGCGCGAAACGGCCGAATTCCTCCGCTTGGTATCGATTGTAGGTGCCGAGATTCTTCCAACCGTCCTTGCGTTTGGTGGCATGTGTAAGGCCATGGGCTCCCCCCAATCCGACGGCCTTGGAGAGCAAGTCGTGAGGGCCGCCACCGTTCTCCCGGCCGAGCTGAAAGGTCGCCACGCGGGTGGAGTCGCTCAGGAAGGCAAGGTAGATCAGCTCGTACATTGTCTGGAAATATTGCTTGGCTTCAGCGGGGCCGGCCTCCAAGTGAAGGTGGGAGGAATCCACTCCTGGAAGGGGCGTGTCCAGCCAGCGTTGGGCCTTGGTCAGCTTGACCTCGGTGTCGCGAACTGAGTCGAGGTACTGTTGAAGGGTCTCTTGGTCATGCTTGGAAAGCTTCCGTCCAAGCGATCGGGTGTCCTCTACGAGAAGATCCAAGGCGCTCTTGCTGCGGGCCAGTCGGCCAGCGGCTTCCTTCCCGTCGGCGACGAAAAGCATGTCGAAAATTTGCTTGGGCTTGTTCATCGCAGGGATGGGCCGCCCTTCCCGGTTGAAGGACTGGGTCTGGGCCCCACGCGGTCCACCGATGCCACCGTTGGTGGACAGGACGAGTGAGGCGTGTCTGGTGGAGTCGCCCACCTGTTCGGCGTAGAGTTGGTCGAGGGAAATCGTATTTTTGTAGGGGCCATGCCCCTTAGTGTCCGCTCCAGTAAGGTACTGGTCGGCATTGGAGTGGCCATGAACGCGCCGGACGGCGGGATGGGAGAGGCCGGAGTAAACCGTGACATCCTCGCGCAAGGGCTCTAGGACATCGAGCACCTTGGTAAAGGTGAAATCCTTTTCACCGCCTCGGGGATACCAGCTCCAATCCTTCCAGCCCGGATCGTTCCTGAGCGGCACCCCCACACCGTCAGGATGGTACACGCTGAGGAAGCGCTTCGGCGGCACAGCCTCTATCGCTTTTCCCTCGGCAAAGGTTTCCATCCAAGGCAGGGCCAAGGCGACACCGGTGCCGTGCAGGAAAGTTCTGCGACAGAGTTTGTTTGTTTTGTCCTTCATGGCTAAGTTGAGAGAATAACATGCGAGCTCTTTATTCAGAGGAAAAAAAGGGGCTTTGGACAAGAAGGTGAACAAGGTCCCGGAGTCGGTCGCCCCGGTTTCTGAACCGCTCCATAAGCTCCTCGAGGTCGGCATGGTCAGCAAAAGTCAGGCGCCTGCCAAGGGCATAGGCGGTCAACTTGTGGACCATGGCCCGGGCGAACTGATCTTGCCGTTCCTCGAGCAGGTAGCGTTTTAGGCCCTCCATGCCGTTAAGGATCTGCTTATTGAATAGTTCGGAGGTGGCATCGATCGGCTTATTGTTGATTCGCGTGCGGTGGCGGCCAAAGGCGTCGTAGTTTTCAAAAGCGATTCCCCAAGGGTCGATCCTTGCGTGGCAGGAATGACAAGCGGGGTCGTCGCGGTGATCGGCAATTCGTTCCTTAAGAGTCATTTTGGCGATATTCGGGTCTGCCAAATCCACCTCAGGCACGTTGGGGGGAGGGGGCGGGGGTGGGTCGTGAAGGATGCGCTCCAGCATCCAAACCCCACGCTTGAGGGGATGGGAGTCCTTGCCATCGGAGTTCATCGCCGAGACGGCGGCAACGGTCAGCAGACCGCCTCGGTTGGACTTGGCATCGATGAGAACCTTGCGGAACCCGACACCGTGGACGTCTCTGATTCCGTAGTGGCTCGCCAGCCTTGCGTTGATCACGGCGTAGTCCGAATGGATGAAGTCCATGACGCTGCCGTTACCCTCCAAGACTTCTTCAAAAAAGGCGACGGGTTCGTCCCGCATGGCGGCCTTTAGAAGGTCGTCCCTTACGTGGTCTACGACATCCAGAGCGTCCAGACCGAGCCATTGCCCAACGAAGTGTCGGGAGAACCGTTCCGCCCGAGGATCCGCCAACATGCGTTCGACCTGAGCGGCAAGGACATGGGACTCCGAGAGCTTGCCCCGGGCGGCGAGGCGGATCAACTCGTCGTCCGGAAGGCTCGCCCAAAGGAATACGGCGAGG
>CAXGVD010000199.1:0-5358 GCA_964012695.1 uncultured Opitutia bacterium | reverse complement strand
CTCGGGAGAGGTCTGCAACTTCTCCTGGACGGCAGCGCAGGGCGTGCGGGCCGCCAGTTTCCTTCAGGCCGCCGTCCTCGCTCACGATGCAGGGGACGCCCACGGTTCGGGCCTCGAGCGGGGTAAGGCCGAGATCTTCGTTGGTGTGCGGGGGCGTGACCATCCACTTGGCTTCGCGGGTTAGACGATGGCGTTCATCGTCGGAAACGAAACCGGCGAGCCGGACCCCTGGAAGCTGGTGGTCGCGGAGGAAATGTTCGACCTCGGGACGGAGTGGACCGTCGCCCACAAGGGTCAGGGGCCATTCATCGGGGTCGATGTCTAGCGACGCGTAGGCTTGGAGGAGGATTTGCAGTCCTTTGTTGGGAATCCAGCGACCGATAAAAAGGAAACCTCTGCGCTTTTCGGGCGGATGGTGGCCCGTCGGCATGCGAGAAACCACGGGGAGTCGGGCACTTCCGGAACGTCGTTGGTTCGGTTCCCAGCTGTCCCATACGAATTCGGAAATGTACCAGCGGCGATCCGCGAGAGCGGCTGCGACGCTCCAAGCGAGGTTGCGGGCGGAGAGGTTGCGGCGTCGCCAGTTGTAGATGGTGGCCACGCAGGGTTTGCCCGAGAGTTTAGAGATGGAAATGGCTTCGAAAAGGGAGTTGTGAACATGAACGAGGTGGGCGGTTCGAATTTCCCCTAGTAGCCGAAGGGAGAGACGAGGGATGTAGGCGGAGACGAAGCGGGCGGCTTGTTGCTTGGGGAGTGCGTCGAGGGTTT
Organism: uncultured Opitutia bacterium; assembly: GCA_964012695.1. Classification (GTDB taxonomy): domain Bacteria; phylum Verrucomicrobiota; class Verrucomicrobiia; order Opitutales; family Seribacteraceae; genus CAXGVD01. The sequence continues at coordinate 4,590 of CAXGVD010000199.1, read as the reverse complement.
CGGTTTCGGCGTCTTCAATGGAGCCGTTGGGAGCAAAGCCCGCGACCTTCTTGCGGAGAATGGTGACGCTGGCGTCCTTGCTCAGTAAGTCTTCGGCGAGGGCGAGACAAAAGGCCTCGATGCCGCCGAACTTGCCGAGGCATGGGGCGACCATGAGAATGCGGCGGCCAGCTAGAGAAAGGGGGCAAGCGTTCACCAGAAGATGCCGAAGCGGTTGTTCAGCTTGCGCTTGCGCTGGTTCATTGCGAACGCCAGCGGTCCGAGGGGGCGGCAGGGTTCCAGACGACAGGGCCGGGGCCCCGGAGGTTCTCCTCCCGCAGCTTGTTCGGCGGCCCGTTCGGCTTCGGGCAACCATTCCTTTCGGTAGGAACCGAGCAGGTGTACTGCGAAGGCGCTCGGGCCGAGAGCCGCTTTGGGGTAGGCGTTGACGATTTGCTCGGGAATTACGGCGTGACCGTTGGCACTCAGGGCGAGGCCGGCTTGCAGGGTGGGCAGGGTCCACTCGGGAATGACGCGGTACTCGGGCTTGCTTAGGAACCATTCGACGTAGTCCCAGTCTATGAGGCGCTTGTCCCAACAGACGACGGCGGTTGTGATACCGCTAGCTGCGCGCGGACGTGGTTCCGGCCCGAGAAGATGCTGCGGACGGAGGGAGTATGCGTGCCAGACGACGTCCCGCAGAAAGATGCACTTGCCGTCTAGAATGTCGCGGCGGAAGAGGTCTCGAAAGGGACGGAAAAAGAGAATGTCGGCGTCGACGTAGAAGCTGAGCGGGTCGGAATCGTCAGCGAATAGAGGGTCGAAGAACTCGATGCCCCAAATGGATTCCTCTCGGAGCTTACGGGCGTTGGGATGGGGGAGCAGGGCATCGAGGGTTCGATCGTTGCCTTCGGCCCGGGAAAGGATGACTAGGTCGTCGCCTAGCGCTTCGCGGGCTTGGTCGCGTGCCTCGTCGTCGAAGGTGCCGTCCTCGTGAATAGCGAGGTGGATGGGGTCCGCGCAATTGTCGAGTAGGGATCGAAGGCAACGCAGGTAGAAGGCGAGGTTTTTCTTGCCCGCCAGAGTGCGGACGACGATGGAACCGTCCCCCGGTTCTGAAGATGCTTGTTCGGCGAAATCAGCTGCGGGCATCCCATTCGAGAACGGCTTGGGCGACGCCTTCGGCCGCGTCGTCCGACATTTCGGGAAAGAGGGGCAGGGTTAGAATGCGGGTGCGGAGACGTTCCGTAACGGGCAGAGCGTCCGCACCGCGCAGGCGTCCTTGGTAGGCTTGCTGCAGGTGGACGGGATCCTGGTAGTGCAGGGTGGCCCCTATGCCGTGCTCGCGGAGATGGGCGAGGAGGGCGTCGCGTTCCTCGGTTTCCAAGACGAATAGGTGCATGGCATGGGTTTCGTCTTCTGGCATGGCCGGAAGGCTGAAGCAGGCGTCCGCGAGGCGTTTGTGGTAAAGCCGGGCGATTTCTCGGCGGCGTTCGTTGTCGGCTTCGAGGCTTGGCAGCTTAGCCCTCAGAATTGCCGCCTGGATTTCGTCCAAGCGTGTATTCACGCCTGCAAGCCGGCTTTGGCGGGTGTCGTCCCAACCGTATTGGCGAAGTGCCCGGGCCTTATCGGCGGTTGCGGGGTTGGCGGTCAGGATGGCCCCACCGTCGCCGAGCGTGCCGAGGTTCTTGGTCGGATAGAAGCTGAAGGTGGCGGCGTCTCCAAAGGCGCCTACCATTTGCCCACTGATACGGGCAGCGTGGGCCTGAGCGCAGTCCTCGACTACGAGCAGTTCGTGCTTTCGGGCGAAAGCGAGAATTGCGGGCATAGGCGCCGGCTGGCCGTAGAGGTGAACGACAACGATGGCCTTGGTGTCGGGACCGATGGCGGCAGGCAGGCGTGCGGGGTCGAGGCAGCGGGTGGCGGGATGAACATCGACGAAGGCGGGACGGCAGCCCGCTTGCTCGATGCCCGCCACCGTAGCCACTGCCGTATGGGAGACGGTGAGGACTTCGTCTCCCGGGCCCAACCCCAGAGCCTGCAGGGTGACTGCGATGGCGTCCGTTCCGTTGCCCACGCCCACGCACTGAAAACCTTCTCCGTGAAAAGCGGCGAATTCCTGCTCGAAGGTCTCCGTCTCCTTACCGAGAACGTACCAACCGGAAGCGAGAACGCGCTCGATGGCTTCGCGAACGACTTCCTCCTTGGCCAGAAAGGAGGCTCCTGGGTCGGCGAAGGGAAGACAGGCGGCGGGGTACTTGGTTTGCGTGGCGGAAGTGATCAAGTCGATGATAGAAAGCGTCGTTTAGATGTATTCGGGCAAATACTCCTGGTAGAAGGCGAGGGTTTTTTCTATTCCTTGGGCGAAGGTGGTTTTAGGCTTCCAGCCGAAGGTTTCGCAAAAGGCGCTCGGGTCGCAGACGAAGTCCCCGACATCGATGGCCTTGCGGTTCGGAGGAAACGGGATTTTTTCATAGAAGGATCCGCGGACTTGCTCGGTCATGATGCGGGCGGAATCCTCCAACGAAAGAGCTTCGGGAGAGCCGAGGTTGAATATTTTGCCATTGGCACGTTGGTCTGAGGCGGCCAGCAGCAGGGCTTCCACCACGTCGTCCACGTAGTTATAGTCCCGTCGCTGCTTTCCGTCGCCGAACACCTTGATTGGTTTGCCTTCGAGCAACAGCCGTATCCAGATGCCGAGGAAGGTTTGCCGTGCGTCCTTTACCCTCATGCGCGGGCCATAGGTGTTGGTGAGGCGGAGGACGCTTGCCCGGATGCCGTAGACGTCGTTATAAACGATGTGAAACCATTCGCCCGCCATCTTGTTGACGCCGTTGACGTCCACGGGGTGCCACGGGTGCTTCTCGTCCACGGGCAAGTACTGGGGCCGCCCGTAGATTTGGCGGGTGCTGGCAAAGACGATTTTTACCTCGGGGTTCACCTTGCGGCAGGCTTCGAGAATGGAAAGCTGGGCCTTTGCGTTTACATCTAGGTCGTTGAAAGGGTTTTCCATCGAGTCCAAGTGACTGGTTTGGCCTGCCAGATTGAACAAAATTTCGTGGTCGGCGACGAGGCGCTCCATGGAGTGAGGGTCGCGCACATCAGAAATATTTATGATGAGGCCTTCGTGATCTCGCAGGTCGGCGAGGTTGAATTCGTTGCCGCCGTACTCGGGAATGAGACTGTCAAGTACGGTGACGTGAGCCTCCTCGGCCAGTAGCTTCCGAACGAGATTAGAGCCGATGAATCCTAGACCCCCAGTTACGAGAATGCGTTTGCCTTTCATTATTTAGAGGAGAGGAAACTAATAAATGAGTCGGCGGTGTAGGCAGCGCCGTCGAAAAATTGTGGCTTGGGGGCTTTAATAAGTTTTATTAAGCGATTTACGAAATCGGTTTGCTCGAGCAAAACTATACGTTCTTTGAAGGGGCCGGGTGCAAAGAGAACCTCTTGCGGAGTGTCCCCGTCGTCATGTGCTACGACGGGTAATCCATGTTCGAGCATTGCAGCTGTTGATGAGCTTTTGCCAAGAGCGTCGAAGGGTGTAGTGGATACTCCGCAGGCGGCGGCTTGAAATTCAATTGCAAGATCCTCAGTAGAAAGTCTGCCTGTCTCCTCGACGGGCAGGGCGTAATGTTTGGCTTCCTCGCGGAGAAGAGAAAGTCCAGTACTTTCTCTAACTGCTCCCAGTATACGAATGATGGGTTCAGTCCTCAAACTCTTGAAGAGATCTACCAAGTTTTCAATAAGTTGACTATAGGGAAAGTTTAAATAAGGTGTGCCAAAGAATGTTACTATTGGTTTTTTAATGCACTCATCGGCAGATTTATTAATTGTTTTACATTGTGTGTTAATGTTGCCAAAAAGATAAAGGTATTTGGGGGCAATTCCAGCTTTTCTTAAACGGTCGATAGAGGCTGCGTTGGTTGAGTATACAGCTTTTGGCTTAGCAATTTGAAGAAATCGTTGGATAGATTTTCGTTGCAGTCCTCCTATGAGGCGCTCCCTCCACGGTGCTTTCGGAAAAGCTCCTATCCAAATTTCATGAAAAGTTATATGTAGGGTTTTCTTAGCAAGTATTACTGCTAATTTAATTAGGGTTCGAATTGATAAACCCTTGGGGTGGAATGAGTATGGGGCGAAGTGAAGGCTGACGGCGTCAACCTTGGGCAGAATGGATGAAATAGAACTCAGCGTGTGCCCTAAATCTGGACTCATTGAAACAATCTGACAAATGTGCCCACGAGATTTCAGTTTTGTGCACAAAAGATCTACATGGTCGCTTATGCCACAGCGTTCGGGGCTATACTGACCAAGAAGAAATAAAACTTTCAACTAGAAAGAATAGGGAAGGATTGTATTTTCTCAACAAAGGAATCGAGTACTTCCTCTGGAGTAAAGATTGATTCTCGACCTTCGGACATTTCTAAACCCAAAACTTTGCTTTCAGGATAGCCCCATTGCATTGAGTGAAGTTTGGCACTCTTGTAGCAACCTCCTAGCATTACTAGAGAAGGAATGCGGAATGCTCCAGCAAAATGCATTGTGACGGTCGTGTTGGTAAAGACAAAGTCCGCTTTTGCGACCATCGCCGCTGACTCGCGTAGGTTG
>CAXGVD010000198.1:0-5365 GCA_964012695.1 uncultured Opitutia bacterium | reverse complement strand
CCCCGAAGGTTTCATCGAGGCCTTCGCAAACGTCTACAACGCTGCCGCCGTAGCCATCCGCGACGAAATCTCGGGCAAGTACCCGCGAAAGTCCGGCTACGACTTCCCCGACATCCGCGACGGCATCATCGGCATGGCCTTCATTGAAACCGTCGTGAAAAGCTCCAATGCCAAGGAAAAGTGGGTAAAGTTCCCCCGCATTTGACCGCATCCGGAACAGCCTACTTCCAAGAGTAAAGAACCAGAAACCAAGAACGCGAATCGAATGTCCACCCAAGTAGGAGTAATCGGAGCTGGAGGCATGCTCCAGTACCACGCCGCCGGCTTCCGCGAAGCCGGAGCCGAAGTCGTCGCCGTCTGCGACATGAACCACGCCGCCGCCGATGCGGCGGCGAAGGAATACGGCGTCGCCCAAACCTTCACGGACGTGGCCGAAATGCTCGCTCTGCCCAGTCTGGACGCAGTCAGCATAATCACCCCGAACCGCTTCCACAAGCCGCTAGCCGTTCAAGCCCTCGAAGCGGGCAAACACATCTTCTGCGAGAAGCCTCCTGCCCTCAACGCCGCTGAAGTCGGCGAAATGAAGGCCGCCGCCGAAGCCGCCGGTAAGACCCTCATGTTCAACTTCAACAACCGGGCCCGCCCGGAGTCCTACGCCCTGCGGGACTACCTGCAGGCCGGCGATGTCGGACGCATCAACTCCGCCCAAGCCAAGTGGATCCGCCGAACGGGCATTCCCGGGTTCGGCGGTTGGTTCACCAATAAGGAACTTTCGGGAGGCGGCCCTCTGATCGACCTGCTACACATGGTCGACCTCGCCCTCTACTACATGGACTACCCCGACCCCACCCACATACTCGCCCAAACCTTTGACGACTTCATCCAAGACAAAGGCTTCAAGGGACCGTGGGGCATTCCCGACGTAGCCGACGGCGTAACCGACGTGGAGAGCGCCGCACACGCTTTCGTGCGCTTCACCACTGGCCAAGTCCTCTCCTTCCAAGTATCCTGGGCCGAGATGAACAAGCGCGAGGAAGTCTCCGTCACCTTCCAGGGAACCAAGGCAGGCGGGATGATTCGCCGCCTCTTCGAAGTGGACGGGCTGGACGAGACCGCCATCGACGACTGCGAACTCTATGTCCAAGAAAACGGACGCTCCGTGAACCGCTCCATCATCACCGAGCCCAACGAGGACATGGGGCGTATTCGCTCCGCCCAAAACTTCATCCTCGCCGTAGAAGGCAAGGAAGCTCCGCTCAACACCCCCGAGCAAGCCCTCGCCCTCATGAAAATCATCGACGCCACCTACGAGTCCGCCCGCTCCGGCGCCCCCATCGCCATTTCCTAACGGCACGACACCCACATATTTCAGCAAAGCCTATCCATCCACCCTAGGCTTTCCGCAAAACACCCCTTTCCCCAAGCCGGCGTCCCTCCAACGGACGCCGGCTTTTTTGTTTTCCCCCGCCGCCCTCCGAACCACGTTGACCCTTCCCCCGCGAGCTTCACACTGCCACCCATGCACGCTTCAACCATCCCCCTCTATCCGCTTCCGCGGCTCCGCCGCTTCTTTCTTGGCTTAGCCGTCGGAATCGCCGGCCTCTTCGTCCTAGGCCTCGCTCATGCCGCCGAACGCAATGTCGTCCTTTTTGTGACCGATGACCAAAGCCCCGACTTCGGGGCCTACGGCAACCCCGTCCTGCAAACGCCGAACCTCGACGCCATAGCCGCCGACGGCACCCGCTTCGACTACGCGTTCTGCACCACCGCAAGTTGCTCAGCCAGCCGCTCCGTCATACTCTCGGGCCTTCACAACCACGCCAACGGCCACTACGGGCACCAGCACCGCTACCACAAATTCAACAGCTACGCCAACCTCCTCACCCTGCCAGTTTACCTGAAGCACGCCGGCTACCGCACGGCCCGTTGCGGCAAGTTTCACGTCGCCCCCGAAAAGCTCTTCGATTTCGGGCAAAGCATACCAGGCAACACCCGCAGCCCCGTCGCTATGGCGGAGAACTGCAAAACCTTCCTAAGCGAAGAGTCAGACAAACCCTTCTTCCTCTATATCTGCACCTCGGACCCCCACCGAGGGGGCGGGTCCGCCAACGAACTTCCCCACAAACCAGACCGTTTCGGCAACCCAAGAACAGGCTCCAAGGGCTACCCCGGCGTCAAGGAAGTGAAGTACGACCCAGCCAAGGTACGCATCCCCGGCTTCCTCCCCGACACCCCCACCTGCCGGGCGGAAATCGCCCAGTACTACCAGTCCGTCTCCCGCATCGACCAAGGGGTGGGCACGCTCGCCAAAATTCTCAAGAAAGCCGGTAAATGGGAAAACACGCTCTTTCTCTTCATATCGGACCACGGCATCGCCATGGCCGGAGCCAAAACCACCCTCTACGAAGGCGGCATGCGTTCCCCCTGCCTCGTCCGCAACCCCTACCTAAAGAAGCGCGGGGTGGCCACCGACGCGATGATCAGCTGGGTGGACCTAGCCCCCAGCATACTAGATTTCGCCGGTGCCCTCGACGCCCAAGGCAAGCTTGCACCCAAGGTCTCAGCGAGCCTGCGTTCAAACCTGCCAACCGGCGAGCAAAACGGGCGCCACCTCGCTCCCGGCAAATTCCACGGGCGATCCTTTCTCTCCATCCTCGACAAGGAAAAGCCGCAAGGCTGGGACCAAGTTCACGCCTCCCACACCTTTCACGAGATCACCATGTACTACCCCATGCGCGTGGTTCGCGAACGTCGTTATAAACTCATCTGGAACATCGCTCATCCCCTGCCCTTCCCTTTCGCCTCGGACCTATGGGCCTCCCCTACTTGGCAGGCTCAATACAAGCTCGGGCCGGACGCACCCTACGGCGCCAAGACCGTGCGAAACTACGTCAACCGTCCCGCCTTCGAGTTGTACGATTTGGTGAAAGACCCCCACGAAGGCCGCAACCTAGCCGACTCCCCCGACCACGCCAATATCCTCGCCCGCCTTAAGAGCAAGCTCCAGGGCTTTCAGCAACGAACCAACGACCCGTGGGCCCTAAAGTGGCGCTACGAGTAACAGTACCAGTCATCCAGTTCTCGCGTCTTCCGCCAAGGCGGCCAGCACTTCCTCGTAATGCTTCCCCTCTTCCTTCATCCGGGTAATCCCGTTCGAGATTGATTCGCCCGCTCGCATCTCCGCCGTCGCCTTCAAGCCCAACATATTCACTTCTTGGCACCAAACCTGAAAGAGAAAGGTCCGTCACACCGAAAACCGTTCCCGTCCCCCAACACAAAGACCACACCACTCGTATAACCGCCATGCGCTTCCAACTTATCGCTGCCTTCGCACTCGCTCACGGCTCGCTCTCCGCACAAGAGAAAGCCGCTGCCCCAGCAGGAGTACTGGCGCCGCTCGTGGTCACGGCCCCCCGAGGTGGGTTCCCCGAACCGCTCGCAACCTCACCACGAAACGTCACCGCCCTCGAAGTTCGGGAGCTTCGCAGGACCGCCCGCTCCATGGCCGAGGCTCTCACCGGCCTGCCCTCCGTCCTCGTCCAGAAAACGGCGCTGGGCCAATCATCCCCCTACCTCCGCGGACTCACGGGCTATCACAACGTCCTCCTCGTGGACGGCGTCCGCCTCAACCACGCCGCCATGCGCTCCGGGCCGAACCAGTACTGGAGCACGGCTGAGTTGCTAGGGGCCGAACGCCTCGAACTCGTCCGCGGACCACACGGCATCAAGTACGGAGCGGACGCCGTCGGCGGCGTGGTTAGCCTCCGTTCCGCTCCGCCCGCCTTTTCTCCGCAGGGCGCCCAAACCTCCGGCAATTTATTCGGTCGCCTATCCTCCGCCGAATCCTCCTGGACGGGACGCCTCGGCGGCCAACTCGCCACTCCGGAATGGTTCGCCCAACTCTCCCATGTCGAACGCAGTTTCGGCGACGTGGAAGGCGGATGTTCGGTGGGCGAACAAACCAACACAGGCTACGACGTTCGAGGCACGAACCTGCGCCTCGCCCGCAAGCTGGACGCCGACGCCCGCCTCACCTTCGGATTACAACGGGTTTTCATGGACGACGTGCCCCGCACCCACAAGACGCTCGACGCCCTCACTTGGAAAGGACTGTCCCAAGGCTCCGAACTGTGGCGACTCCTCGATCAGGAACGTCGCCTGTACTACGGACGCCTCTCGTGGGAAAACGACGGAGGCTTGGCCGACGCCGGCTCCGTCACCCTCAGCCTCCACCAACATGGTCAGGAGAGGAAACGAATGAAGACCACGGGCGGAGTCGCGAACAACGGCGACTTCCAACGTTTCGACTTGGACGACCTCGCCTTCTCCGCCCGCTTCGAGACGGACGACCCGTGGGGCGGGCGCCTCGCCTACGGGGCCGAACTGCACCGCGAGACCCTAACCTCGAGTGGCCACAACTTCGACGCCAACCAAGCCTTCACTTCGCTTCGCGACCAAGGTCCGTTGGCCGCGGACGCTACCTACTCCCGCTACGCCTTTTACCTCGCCGACTCCCTCGAAGTCGCCCCCGGCCTCACTCTCGAACCGGGCCTGCGGTTCTCTCGGGTGGACGTGAACGCCCACAAGGCTCTCGACGCCGGCGGCAACCTCGTCTCCTTCCAACGCGACTACGAGGAGCTCGTCGGTTCCCTCCGACTTTCCAAGACACTGGCCGCCGACCGCTTCCTCTACGCCGGACTCTCCCAAGGCTTCCGCCCCCCCAGTCTCTACGACCTCACCTCCGCCGATGAAACCAGCGTACAGGAAACCCCCAACTTCAACCTCGATGCCGAAAACTTCCTTCAAGCCGAAATCGGCCTGCGCGGCGCCTCCGACACCTGGGACTGGAATCTCGCCGCCTACCACACTTGGTTGCGCAACTTCATCGTCCGCTCTCCCAAGGAAACGACGGGTTCCAAAGTCGTGAAAGCCAACGGCGACGGCAACCTTCTAGGCCTCGAAATCGAACTCGGCCGCAACTGGTCCCCGACCTGGCGTTCCGAACTCGCATTTTCCTGGATGGACGGCGAGGTGGACCAACTCCTGCGCGACGACGCCGCTGGCTCAGTCTCCATCGACGGAGGTAACTACGTCCCCGTTCGCAGGGCTCCAGACCGCCTCATGCCCGCCCAGATCCACTTCCTCACCCGTTGCGCCCCACCCGCATCCCCGTGGTGGGCGGAGGGGCGCGTTCTGGCCGTGACCGACGGGGATGACCTCTCCCTCAAGGACACCCGCGACGCATCCCGCATCCCCGCCGACGGCACGCCCGCCCACATGCTCATCAGCCTTCGGGCGGGCCGCTCCCTCGGGAAAAACGCCTCCGTCGCCCTCGCCGTCGAGAACCTCGGCGACGTCGATTACC
>CAXGVD010000197.1:0-5406 GCA_964012695.1 uncultured Opitutia bacterium | reverse complement strand
GTCCGTCTATCAACTCTTGCCGAACCTTGCCTTTCCCTTCCTCATAAAGACCGTTGGCCTTGAGGCCTTCGAGGAGAGCGTCCAGTTTGCCGACGGCGGCTCCGATGCGGCGGTTGACCTCAACTTGGCGCCTTTCCTCGCTTCGAATGCGTTCGGCGGTTTGGAGGAAACCGGTTCGTTTGGCCTCTTCGGCCCGGAGGGCGTTCAGGCAAACGAGAAAGGCCGGGGGCAAGGTAATCCAAAAGAGTTTGTTCATGGTTCAGTTCTCCTCTTCCTGCTCTTCTTTTTCTTCCGCGAGGGGCTCGACGCTTTCTTCGGCCTTCAACTTGGAAACCTCGGCCCTGGCCTTCTTTTCCAAGTCGCGAGCCTTGACGATGGCTTCGACCTGCGCGTCGTATTGTTGTTCGAACCAATTCAGATAGTCTTCCGGCGACAGGATGGCGAGCTTTCTCGTGGCCGAAACATTAATATGGGAACCGAGGGGCGGCAAATTGTCGCTCACCTCGATGGCGAAGGTCAGGACGTCTCCAGGCTTCAACTCGGGCAAATCGTCGCTCAATTTCCAGTCGTGCCGGATGTTTTTGGAGGTAACGCCGAGATCGCCAAGGACGAGACGTTTTTCTTCACCCGAAACAGAGTACACTAGGATGGCTTGGTTGAGACTGTGGTCATCGGTGGCACGAGCCAGGAGGTTGACGACCATGTTGGGGGTGGCCACGCCGTCGGCAGCGGGCTCGACGAGCTTAACCTCGGGGATGCGATCGGGGGTGACGCGGACAACCCGCTGGAGGTCGTCGTACTCGAAACCGTGTTCCTTTTCGATCCAGCGGAAAGAGTACTTGAAGGTGGCATTGGCCTCCATCTCGAAGGTGGCCACGGTGCCAGTTTCATCCAAGGTGGCGTTAAAGTCCTCCCGGGCGTCACTCTCCACAGTCAGGGTGCGAAGCGGCGGCGAGCACTTCAACTCCCATTTCACCGTAGTACCCGCAAGAACGGACAGGTTGAGGCTCTCGCCAGACGCTTCGTCCGCACCGTCCTTGCCGAGGTACTCCGGGTAGGCCAAGGTAATACGGGCCGTTTCCACTTGGGGTCGCGGAGAGACGGTGATTTCGAATTGTTCGGACACGGCGTCCCCCACTTTGGCGTAGTAGGTAAGCTTTTCCGTAACTGCGGAAAGGGTGTGAACGAAGGCGTCCTTATCCCGCGACAAGACAAGTTCCTGCCAACCACCGCCACTTTCCGGACGCACGAGTAGCTCGCCTTCGTCGGGAATTGTGCCGGAGACCTTGACTCGGATTTTCGCCGGATTACCCGCTTTCACAGTCAAGTTCCCCGTAACGGAGACGACTGCGGTGTTCGTGGGGTAAGGGGCCTCGTTCCCAGTCATGCGCAGGAAGAGCGAGCGGACATGATCCGACCAGTTGTAACTGACGGCACCGAAGGTCAGTACGAAAGCGGTCGCGACGAGGAAGAGGTTGCGCAGTTGCCGAAAATCGACGACCTCCCGGAAGTCCAGCGGGCGTGTAAGGCTAAAGGCTTGGTTTCGCATCGCTTCCAGCAATGCGGGCGAAGCTTGAACGGCGGCGGCATCCTTATCCCTGAACTGGATGAAGGAAACCAAAACGGAACGAAGCTCCGGATGCTTGCCCTCCACCTCCAAGGAGACACGCACAGGGTCGTAGGGCTTGAGATAGCGGAACCAATCCCGCCACAAGACCCAAAACAGAATGGCCGCCCCAGCGAAGGCCAGAATCTGTTGGGGGGCACCGGAAATGCGGGCGGGGAAGAGGATTTGGGTGTCGATAGCGAAGTCCAAGAGGACCAAGGTGACCGCCCAAATGAGAAAGCGGGAAAGACCCCGCAGGTGGTAGAAGCGTTGCTCCTGCCGCCACGCCTGCCGCAATTTTCCCTCGATGGAACTTGCGTCCGCTTCTGTTCGCTCGTCGCTCATGGCTTCTCCGAGAGACATTCGTCCCTAGACCAAGTTCTCCCTTCTTCTCAGGTACCACTCCACACCGGTAAGGACGACCAACACAAGGAAGAGCGCGGCCATGTCCCAGAGGTCGCGGTCGCGGTGGTTTTGGGAGATGAACTTTTCGTCGCTGTGAAGCAGGCCGGGCAACTCGCTCATGGCGGCGGCAGAAATCATCTTGCCGCCCGTGATGGCGGAAATTTGGGCGGCGACGTCGGGACGGGAATCCGTTTTGCGCTCCTCCACGGGAACGTTTTCGACCTCGAAGGCGGCGGAGTTGGTGAGATTCGGGTCGGTGGTCTTGGCCCGCAGAAGGTAGCGGCCCTCCTCACCCGCAGGTATGGTACCGACGAAGGAACCGGGAGAGTTCTGCAACTCCCCGTCCTTTAGCCTCTTGGCAGGGGACAATTCCAACTCCACGGGCGGGTCTTCCGAACCCTCCTTTTCCAAAAAGACGACGTAGGACTCCTGCTCCACGGGCTCGAAGGACTCGGTCAAGGCGTTCACGAAGACCTCCACCCGATCCCCCGTCGCGTACACTGCCTCCCCCGTTTCCACCGTGACGGGCTTGTTCTGGCCAAGAAGCCGGGACAGGGCGAGGAACTGGATGGCTTGGCTCCAGAATTGAGAGTGGAACCTTTCCCCCACCTCCCGGCGGAGGCGCCACAGGTCGGCCGTGCCCACGAACATCGTCTTGCCGCTTCCGTAGCGTTGCCAAGCCACCAGCGGGTAGGGTTGCTCGACGGAGGTGGCGTTTTCATCCCGCGACAAGGTAAGTAAGGTAGTGGCGGCTGGCTTGGCGCCGTCGAGTTGCGGCAGGTAGCCCAAGGGCCGCACGGCGGACCAGATACGATTGCTCGTCTCGGCGGTATCCCCGAGAGCGGTGACTGCGCTTTCCATTCCGTCGCCGGTGACCACCGGATGATAGCGGGAACCGATGCTGCGCCAACGACTCCCCGCAATCCTCACGGGCAACATGTCCGCCACTTGGGTCTCAGCGTATGAACCCGGAGCCCCCATCGGCCCGGCCAGCATGAGAAGGGAACCTCCGCCCGTCTTGACCAAGTCCTGCAACCACTTGAGCTGTTCGGGGCGGAAATAAGAGGCACTCACGTCTCCGAGGATGATCAAGTCGTACTTGAGCATCTCCTCCGCCTTGGAAGGGAAGGCGCCGACGTGACGGTTGGAGGTCCGAGCCAAATGCTCGTCCCCCTGCGTCATGAGAAAGCGAACCCGCAGGCGGGGGTCGCGCATGAGCACCCAACGCAGGTAGCGGTACTCCCAGCGAGGCATGCCCTCCACGTAGAGCACGTTGATTTTCTCGTTCAGGACGCGCAAGACGTGAGAGGCGCGATTGTTGGCGTCGCCGCTTTCGTCGAGGTCCGTCTTCACGGACACGGCGAGCTTGAGTTCGCCCGCGTCCTTCGCGGGCAGGTGGCTAAACTCCTCGAATTGGGCGCGTCCCGAAAGCTCCACCTCGCGGGTTTCCACGACGTCCCCGTTCACCGAGAAGGCCAACTCGACGGTCTCCCCATCGAAACCCGTGGACTCGATACGGGCCTTCACGGGGGCCTTGTCCCCGGCGAAGACGACGTTTGGTGCGATGATTTGCGGGACGCTAACGTCCGGCGGAGCGGGCAATCCGATAGGTACCGTGTACACGGGCACACCCTCGGCCTTGAGTTTGCGGGCGGCGGCGCTTGGGTCACGCCCCTCAACCCAAGCGAAGTCACTCAGCACCACGACGCCCGCCAAGGGCTGCCCCGCGTGACGAGTCACCACTTCCGCGAGGGCGGCTCCGATACGGGAGGCGTTGCCTTCCGCCTCGGCCGAAGCGAAACCTGTTTCGCCGGATTCCGCCGAGAGCGGCCTCAGGGCCTCGTCCATGCCATAGTAGCGTAAAGTATAGTTGCCCTCCAGCGAGGTAGCGAGCCCTTGCTCGGGGTGCTGGAGGGCGGCCTTTGCCAGTTCCAGACGGGTCACCGTCTCCACACTCTTGAGAACTTCCGGGTCAGCCTCCTCGGGCTCTTGGTCAGAAGGCACTTTGCCCAGCGTCTTAGCTGCTTCCAATGCATCCTCGATCTCCGTCCGCTTGTCGGCCACCTGCATGCTCTTGGAGGAGTCCAGCAAAACTAGGACGGACCGCTTCTTGGGACGCTCCGTCTCCATCGTCACCGAAGGTTTCAGCAGGAGAAGGAGCAACAAGGCGCCCGCCGCCAAATAGCATCCGCCCATGACCAATCTGCGCCCACCCGACAACCAGCTCTCCGAACGGTATAGGTAAATGGCAAAGGCCACCAGCAAAGCCAAGACCGGCAAGGCCACGCCCCACCCGTACTCAATGACGAGTTTCACATCCGTAACGGTCTCGTCCGCCTCCACGTTGAAAAAGCTCTTCAGCACAAGTCCGTCCTCAAGTCTTTCTGGCGGCGGCGACCGTGTGGCGCCTTAGGTTTTCGACTACGTCCACATCTCCCGTCATGCGGTTCGTAAAACGTTTGGCGAGGTAACCTTGGAAGAGAAACACCAGCAAGGCGAGAATAAGCAAGGTGCGGGAGATTTCCATACCCTCCCTCTTGGCCTTCACCACGGAAGCAAGATTTTCCTCCTCTGGAGGAATAACCACCGCCTCGATACGAGACTTCCGCAAGGTTTCTCCGAGAACGTCGGGGGACACTGTCCTCACGTCGCCCTCGGCGGGATTCAAGTTGGAGGCCAGTGCCGAACCGCCATCTTCCTCCACGACGTAGAAGCCGGGACGCTCCAGGTCGAACTCGCACACCGTCGCACCCGCAACAGTGGCGGAAAGCTGAGCCTCGCGAGACTCCTGCTCCCCTGGTTCTTTCAGCGGCACGGTTGAGCCCGCCTGCTTGCCCTGGAAGGTGATTCGTCCCTTGCTTCCGACTTCGGACGCCCCTTGGTCCGGGCGGCTGGTGAGGTAGGTGACGGCGTGTTGCATCAGGATGGGAAAGTACGGGTGGGAGGCGAGATTGGCCCAGTCGCGGTCCGCCGAGGTGGAGACGAGCAGGGAAATACCCTCACCGATTCGCTTCTCCAGAAGGAGAGGCAAGTCGGGGTCGGAGAGGGTGAGGAGGACATCGGCGTCGAGATCCGGCTTCACCTTCATTACCTTATGAAACTTGCCCGCGTCGCGCCCGTCGGGCGGGATCTTCTCGAGAGCCCGGGCCAAAACGTGACCGGAACTGATGGGTCCGAAGGTCCAGGAGGACCGGACGCCCTCTTTCGGCGTTTCGCCCTCCGCAAGAAAGGAAACCGGTTCCAGCAAGTCTCCCGGCAAGAGCGCCCGCAAAGAATCGCCGTACACCTCCGGGTCCACCCGGCCACCCGCGAAGAAGATGATTCCCCCGCCCTTCCGAACAAATTTCTCCAGACGACCCGCCAAGCCCTCGCTCACATTAGGCACGTTTGCGAGG
>CAXGVD010000196.1:0-5467 GCA_964012695.1 uncultured Opitutia bacterium | reverse complement strand
TTGCCCGTGATGATGTTCTCGTGGGCGACGAAGGGCGATTCCTCTGGCGGGCGCACGATAATTTTTCCGCCTGAGAGGCCTTTGCCGCAGTAGTCGTTGGTGTCGCCCGTCACGGTTATAGTCATGCCCTTGGGCATGAAGGCGCCGAGACTTTGGCCAGCGGAACCTACGAGGTTGATTTTGAGAGTGTCTTCGGGTAAGGCGTCGGGGCCGTGCTTGCGGGAGACTTCGGCCCCCGTAATGGTGCCGACCACGCGGTCGGTGTTGACCACGGGGAGGTCGATTTCGACGGCTTCGCCGCGTTCCAAGGCGGGGGCGGCACGTTTGAGGATTTCCCGGTTGTCGAGGGCCTTTTCGAGAAGGTGGTCTTGGGCCTTCTGGCAGTAGGTACCGACCTCGGGACCGACCTCGGGCCGATACAGAATCTTCGAGTAGTCGAGACCGCGGGCCTTCCAGTGGTCGATGGCTTGGTGCATTTCCAACTTGTCGGAACGACCGACCATTTCGTTGATGGTGCGGAGACCGAGCTTGGCCATGACCTCGCGTACGCCCTCGGCGATAAAGTTCATGAAATGGACCACGGCGTCCGCCCCGCCATTGAACTTTTCGCGGAGGCGGGGATCTTGGGTGGCGACGCCGACGGGGCAGGTGTTCTTGTGGCAGACTCGCATCATCAGGCAGCCGAGGGTGACTAGGGGCGCCGTGGCAAAGCCGAACTCCTCGGCCCCAAGCAGGCAGGCGATGGCGACATCGCGGCCCGTCTTGAGCTGGCCGTCGGTCTCCACGATGACGCGGGAGCGCAGGTCGTTGAGGAGAAGGGTTTGGTTGGTCTCGGCGAGGCCGAGTTCCCACGGGGCTCCAGCGTGCTGAATGGAGGACCGGGGGGAAGCGCCCGTGCCGCCGTCGTAGCCGGAGACGAGGATGACGTCCGCCTTGGCCTTGGCAACGCCCGCCGCGATGGTGCCCACGCCCACGGCGGAGACCAGCTTCACATTAATGCGAGCGTGGTGGTTAGAGTTCTTGAGGTCGTGAATCAACTCGGCGAGGTCCTCGATGGAATAGATGTCGTGGTGCGGCGGGGGCGAGATGAGACCCACGCCAGGCGTGGTCCCGCGGGTCTTGGCGATGGGGGGCAGCACCTTGTGCCCCGGCAGTTCACCGCCCTCGCCGGGCTTGGCGCCTTGGACAATTTTGATTTGGATTTCGTCCGAGTTTACGAGATAGAAACTGGTCACGCCGAAGCGACCAGAGGCTACTTGCTTGATGGCGGAGCGACGGCTGTCGCCGTTGGGGTCGGGAGTGAAACGGTCCATCTCCTCTCCGCCTTCGCCCGTGTTGGATTTGCCACCGAGGCGATTCATGGCGATAGCGAGGGACTCGTGGGCCTCCTTGGATATGGAGCCGTAGGACATGGCCCCGGTCTTGAAGCGCTTGACAATTTCTGAGGCAGGTTCCACTTCCTCGATGGGAATGGCTTGGGACTCGTCGAACTTGAACTCCATGAGACCGCGAAGGGTGAAGGCGGCCTTGGCCTGGTCGTCGATTTCCTTGGAGTACTCGCGAAAAACCTCGTAGTCCCCAAGGCGAGTGGACTTCTGGAGCTTGTGTATGCTGGTGGGGCTAAAAAGGTGGCGTTCGCCCTTGGCCCGCCACTGGTAGATGCCGCCGGCGTCGAGGGGGAAGGCCTTTTCGTCGTCGCGGGGAGCGAAGGCGCAAGCGTGGCGCTCGCGGGCGTCCGCGGCGACGGCTTCCAGCCCGATGCCTTCCACCCGGGAGGAAGTGGCGGTGAAGTATTTGTCCACGAAGGCCTTGTTCAGACCGATGGCCTCGAAGATTTGGGCGCCTCGGTAGGAAGCCACGGTAGAGATGCCCATCTTGGACATGGTCTTTATGACGCCGCTAAGGTTGGCCTTGAGGAAGTTGGCGGTGGCCTTCACGGGGTCGTCCACGGCGAGGCTCCCTTCGTGGCAGAGGTGACGGGCGGTTTCAAGGGCTAGGTAGGGATTGATGAGGTCCGCACCGTAGCCGAGCAGAAGAGCGTAGTGCATCACTTCCCGGGGTTCGCCCGACTCCAAGACTAAAGAGACGCGCGTGCGCGTACCTTGGCGAATGAGGTGGTGGTGCAGGCCGGAAACGGCGAGCAAAGCAGGGATGGCACCTTTCTCGGGGCCAACATCCCGATCAGACAGGATGAGGACATTCACGCCGTCGGAGATGGCGGCATCAGCGGAAGCGAAAAGCTCGTCGAGGGCACCCTTGAGGGATTGAGCGTTGGCCTCGTCGTCCTCTGCCGAAGCAAAGAGGATGGGCAGGGCACCGGACTTGAAGCCGTCGAGGTCAAGGTCGCGCAGTTGCTCTATTTGGGCGTTGGCCACGAGGGGAGACTCGTACTTAATCATGCGGCAACTCTTGGGGCCGGGGGCGGTGAGGTCTCCCTCGGAACCGACAAAGCTGACGGAGGCAGTGACCAGTTCTTCGCGGATGGGATCGATCGGCGGGTTGGTGACTTGAGCGAAGAGCTGCTTGAAGTAGTTGTAGAGAGGTTGGTTGTGGTCGGAGAGGACGGCGAGGGGAGCGTCGTTGCCCATGGAGCCGAGGGGTTGCTTGCCGCTGTCGGCGCTGGGGCCCACCAGAAAGCGGAGATCCTCGAAGGTGTAGCCGAAAGCCTTCTGCCGGGTAAGGAGGGTATCGAAGTTGTCGGAGGCCCCAGGCGGAGGGGTTGGGAGATCGTGGTAATCAACGAGGTTTTCCCGCAGCCACTCGCCGTAGGGGGCTTGCTCGGCAACGGTTTGCTTGACCTCGGTATCGTCCACAATGCGGCCCTCCTCCATGTCCACGAGGAACATGCGGCCGGGTTCGAGGCGCCCTTTTTTGACCACGGTGACAGGATCTATGCCGGCGAGGACGCCGACCTCGGAGGCGAGGATGACGCGGTCGTCGGAAGTAACATAGTAACGAGAAGGGCGAAGACCGTTGCGGTCGAGAACGGCCCCGATTTGGACGCCGTCGGACACGGCTATGGAGGCGGGCCCGTCCCACGGTTCCATGAGGCAGGCGTGGTACTCGTAGAACTCCTTCTTAAACTCGGGCATGCTTTGGTGACGTTCCCACGGCTCGGGAATCATCATCATAAGGGCGTGGGCGAGGCTACGCCCAGAGAGGACGAGAAACTCGAGACAGTTGTCGAACTTCTGGGAGTCGGAGCCGTCGGCGCGAATGATGGGGAGAAGTTTTTCGAGATCCGCGCCGAAGGCTTCACCCGCCAGTTGCATTTGGCGGGCATAGAGCCAGTTTTCGTTACCGCGCACGGTGTTGATTTCTCCATTGTGGCAGAGGTAGCGGAAAGGCTGGGCCCGTGGCCAACTGGGGAAGGTGTTGGTGGAGAAGCGAGAGTGGGTGAGGGCAAGGGCGGACTCCATGTCCTCGTGGGAGAGGTCGGGGAAGTATTTGTCGAGCTGCCAAGTGGTAAGCATGCCCTTGTAGGTCATGGTGCGGGAGGACAGGGAGACGAGGTGGAAATCGGGGTCATCGTCCGCGTCCCCGACGTGGGCGTAGTGCAGGCGGTGGCTACAAATGCGTCGGAGGAGATAGAGTTTGCGCTCGAAGGCGAGGCCCGCCCCGGCGGCTTTGGCTCGGCCCACGAAGAACTGGCGGGAAAAGGGTTCGCAGTCCCGGGAAGCCTTGCCAAGAATGTCGCTCTTCACGGGCACATCCCGCCAGCCAAGAAAATCCAGACCGAGTTCGGCCGCCACTTGTTCCACCGTCTCAGTCTCGTTGCGACGGGCCTCTTCGCACCGGGACATGTAAACGAAGCCAGCCCCGTAGTCGCCCTCCTCGGGCAAGTCGAAGTCGCAGACCGTCCGGAAGAACTTGTCGGGAATCTGGAGGAAGATGCCTGCGCCGTCCCCCGTAATAGGGTCGCAACCGCAACCGCCGCGGTGGTCGAGGTTCTCGCAGATTTCAAGGGCGTCGCGCACAATGGCGCGTGAACGGCGGCCTTTCATGTCGGCAATCAAACCAATGCCGCAGTTCTCGCGCTCATTCTTCGGATCGTAGAGACCCTGAGCGCGCGGACGAGAGTTGTTATTGCGGGAAATCATATTGAAAGGCTGAAAAGAGAAAGCCCGGAGCGGGAAACCGGACAATGGCGAAGCAAGGACCGCCAGAGACGGTCGGAGAAGAAAGGGCCGGATATACTCGTATCGCTGGACTGTCCGGTCAAGGCTTTTCCAAGACGAGCGAGCGAAGCAAGCCTCCCCGAAAGTCGCGTCGATCGAGGATACGAAGACCGCATTTTTCGAGAATGGGAAGCGGGTCCACCACCCGCCGGGCCTCGATGCCGCAGGTCGCTCGAAAAAAAGTGTAGAGCCCTCTTAAAATGCAAGCGTTGAAGATGCATCGGACGCCGCCGAGGGCTTCTGGTTCTACGAAGTCCGCCAGCAACCAGCGACCCTTGGGCTTCAGGGCGCCCGCGACTCGCGGAAGAAACGCTATCAGGGAATGTTTATCGAAGCAGTCCAAAAAGAAAGGAGTGACCACCGCGTCGAAGCTTGCACGACTCCAACTCAGAGTAAGCACATCGCCTGTAATAAATTTAGCGCGCGATAAGTCCGTTTTAAGGAGGTATTTACGAATCAGGCCAATCATGACAGGACTTGCATCGACAACCGTCACGCGAGAGACCGCATTTCTTCTCAGCAAATCCTTGAGGAAACGACCGTTTCCTTCTCCGAGAACGAGAACCTCCTCGGCGGTTGCCAAGGCGGAAAGGTGGGCAACGCGAACCTTTTGCAGGCCTTCGCCGAAGGCCAACTTTTCCAGAACCCGATAGCTCCGGGCGATTCGGCAAAAGCTTGGCCCGTCCGAATTCACGACGCGATGAACGGCCAAGGTGCCAACAAGGCGAGGTCCGCCAGAACCCGCTTATCCTCCACCGTCACATTCGACAAGTCCAAGGCGACTAGAGCCAAGGCAACGCTCCCCACGCCAAGGAAGAAAGGTGCTCCCTGCCACAAGCAGGCGGTCACCAAAACCGCGGCACCCAAGCGGAACAGGTTGTTCATATCTTCTTCTTTCCGCGTCGCCATCGAGCTTTGTCCCTGCCGCAAGTCAACTTCTCTTTCCCAGCAAGCGATGATGCCACAATTAAGGAAGCAAAGAGCGACGAAAGCGACGAAACACGGCAGGATGTCTTCCACAGCTCCTCCATGACCGTTCATGAACGAAAAGAAAAACACTCCGCCGGCAAAGAGAACGGCGGTGCGAACTTCCTTGGAGGGAACGAACCTGTGCTTCGTCGCTTGAGCCAGAGCCGCGTTGCCCGTGCAGGCCAAGGCCAGAACCGCGCCCGCAAGCAATTCAATTCGTCGAAGCGAGGCCCAAGCCAACCCGAACGACATGCACAAAACGCACCCCCATGTCCAAAAGAGTTCCCGCCGCCACCGAATCGCGAGCCGGTGCCGTTCGG
>CAXGVD010000195.1:0-5486 GCA_964012695.1 uncultured Opitutia bacterium | reverse complement strand
CCCACCTTCCGGAATTCATCGCCGCGTACGCCCTTGAGGTTGTAGAAGGCGGCCAGGGCTTGGTTAACGAAGACATGGTCGGCCTTCAGCAGTTCTAAGGCCGGCGAACCCTTACGGAATACGTCGTCGACGGCCTCGTAGGTTTCCTGATGCATCAGTGGCTTGAGGGTGTCTCGGAAGCGGGGATAGTAGCTCCGGTCCACGGCTACATTGCCCAGTTGCGAGGTGTGGAGCCATTGGTCGGTGAAGCGCTCTACCCAGCGCCTCGATTTTGCGTCCTCCAGCATCCGGCGTACATGGGAGTCGAGTGCCTCGGGCTTCGTCAACGTTCCGTCCGCCGCCGCCTCTAGTAGTTCACGGTCGGGCACGGAGCACCACAGGAAGAGCGCCAGCCTCTCGGCCAGGCCGAAGTTGGCCGCCTGCGCACCGCCGGCCGAGTCCGGCAGGCCCAGGTAGAAGAAACTCGGCGAACAGAGGATTTCCTTGTACGCGCCGAGCAGGGCGGGCGCGGGTGCTTCCTCCTTCACCTTCCTTCGGTAGATTCCGTGGTATTTTTCGAACTCGGCCTCGGTGGGCGGTCTGCGAAAGGCCCGGGTCAGGAAGCTGGAGATCGCCTTGCGGACGTGAGCGTCAATTTTTCCTGACGGAAGGTTCTCGGGCACCAAGATCGCAGTTAGCTCCTTGTTTACGTTGCCTTGGTATTCGTAGCCTTCCAAGTACAGGCCCTTAGTGCCTCTGTTGGTGATGCGAAGGAAGAACGGCCGGTCGCCCTTGGTGAACTCGTCCGTCAGATCTTCCGGGTAGGACTCCAGCACGTACTCCCGGAGCGCTTCGCCCGGTTCGACCTCCAAGGCTCCCAGCCGGACGACCACCTGCCGGGTGTCGACCTCCGAATGCTGGAAACCCATTGCCACCTCGACCCGCCCGGCACTCTCCGCCTTCGCCAGCAGGGTGGTCAGGAACTTGTATTTGGAGACGGAAGGGATGCGCAGGTCGAGGTAGCCTCCGTTGTCGAGGACGACTCCCTTGCCCGCCCGCGTCACCTTCGCGAGGGGTGGTTTGACCTTCTTGCCTTCGGAGGTGAGGATCGGCGGCGGGTTGACGTCCAGGTTCTCGATGTCGGCGCGGACTTTGAACGGTTTGAACACCGCAATCTCCTTCATCCGGGTGATGACGGAGAGGATTACGTTCAGGTAGGCTTCCAGATGCGGCCCGCTGATCATCAGCATCCTGGAACTGTTCTTCAGGCCGGTCTCCGCGCTTGTACTTTCCTCCGGGAGCGCGCCCACCTCCCTCGCCACGGGAAAGTGGAGGAGGTCTTCGAGCGCGTATTGCAATTCGTACCGAGTCAGCCGACGCACGCGGCCCCGCTCCTGCGTCGAGCCGTAAAGCTTCGCCTTTTTGAACTCCGCGTCCATCCAGCGCGTCATCCGTTCGCGCTCCTCCTCCGTCGGCTGCGGCTCGTCCTCGGGCGGCATCTCCCCCGAATTGAAGGTTTCCCGAACGTCCTCCCACTTTCCGAAATGTTCCCCCGCTAGGACGTCCGGGTCGATGACGTCCAACCGCATCTTGCCCTTCTGCTTCTCCGGCCCGTGGCAAGCCACGCAATACTTCCTTAGCAACGGCTTCACGTCCCGCCGAAAGCCGGCGACGTCCGCCGAAATCTCCGCACCCCCCGACCACGTTGGCAATAGGAGCAGGTAAGCGATAAAATGTAGTCTGGTTTTCACCGTGCGATAAAAGTTTCAAAAAACGTGACTTCGAGGAAGGGAGTCAAGGTTTCCCCGCGCCTTAGCCGGCGATTCGCTGCTTGCCGCGATGATGATACGGCAAGGCCGCCGCTCGGTGCATCACCTGAGTATTAGAGCGGCTGCACGTCGGAGTCCGCATCAACTAGTCTGTTGTGTTTCGAACAGATATTTACCTATTCCCAAACGGTTCGTGGGGCTCGTCTCGTCGTGCGAAAGCTGTAGGTGCATTTTGGCTGTGGAAGTGAGTCGGCGTTTTCGCTAGGGTGCCGCCCATGCCAAATCCATGGACAGGAGTCGGGAATCCCTATGCGAGGGAGGAAGTCATCGAACGTTTGCGCGACGTGCTGGCTCGGGGGGAAGCGATCCTTGCTGCGGGAGCGGGAACGGGAATCAGCGCCAAGTTCATCGAGAAGGGCGGGGCGGATCTGATCATTATCTACAACTCGGGGCGCTACCGGATGATGGGCCACGGGTCGATCGCTGGCATCATGGGCTATGGAGACGCCAATGCGGTGGCGATGGAAATCGGCGAATACGAGGTCCTGCCGGTGGTGGAAGAGGTTCCCGTGATTTGCGGCGTTCATTGCACGGATCCTCGCCGCCGGATGTGGCACTGGCTTCAGCAGGTGAAGGCGATGGGGTTTTCGGGAATGAACAACTTTCCGACCCACAGCATCATCGACGGGGACTTCCGGCAGCAACTGGAGGAGACGGGCATGGGCGTCCACAAGGAGGTGGAGACAGTGGCGCTGGCCCGTAAGATGGAGGTGTTCACGATCGTGTACGTGGCTTCGCCTCAGGAGGCCAAGGACATGGCCGAGGCGGGGGCGGATGTGATCATCGCCCATGTCGGGTGCACGGTGGGCGGCTCGATCGGGGTTACGGACGCGGCGATGTCGTTGGAGGATGCGGCGGCGGCGACCCAGGGCATTATCGACGCCGGGAAGTCGGTCCGTGACGACGTGATTTACCTATCCCATGGCGGGCCGATCGCCACGCCGTCGGATGCCGCCTTCATCAACGAGCGTACGGATGCGGTTGGCTTCGTCGGAGCCTCCAGCTTAGAGCGGATGGCGGTGGAGGAGTCTCTCGCGAATCTGACTCGGGAATTCAAGGCGATTCCAGTGAAGCGCAAGGGTTGAGCCATGGTCGCTTCCCGCAAGACCGTTGCCGTGCTCGGAACCCTCGACACCAAGGGGGAGGAGCACGCTTACGTGGCGGCTTGCATTGCCAGGGCGGGCTTGTCCGTCCTCCTCGTCGATGTGGGGACGGGTGGCCCGCCAACGATCGAACCGGACGTGACGCGGGAGGAGGTCGCCGCTGCCGGAGGCATCGACTTCGGGCCGGTTCTCGCCCGTCAGGACCGCGGCGAATGCGTGGCGGCGATGAGCGAGGCCGCCCCCAAGTTGGTGGCGAAGCTTGCCGACGAAGGGAGAATTCACGGCATTCTCTCCTTGGGAGGGGGTGGAGGCACGGCGATCGGAACGGCGGCAATGCGCAGCCTGCCGGTCGGGTTCCCGAAGGTGATGGTGTCGACGTTGGCGAGCGGAAACACGGCGCACTACCTCGGCTCGAAGGACATCGCGATGATCCCGAGCGTCACTGACGTGGCTGGGCTCAACCGCATCTCCAAGGTAATTTACGCGCGGGCGGCAGGGGCCGTTTGCGGAATGGTCGGGGCGGAGGTCGAGGAGGACGATAGAGAGGACCGACCCCTGCTCGCGGCTAGTATGTTCGGGAACACCACCCAATGCGTCGAGGCGGCCCGGTCCATCCTGGAGGACGCCGGTTACGAGATGCTCGCTTTTCACTCTACGGGCGCGGGCGGTCGGACGATGGAGACGTTGATTGCGGACGGTTTGATCGCCGGTGTACTGGACGTCACCACCACGGAGTGGGCGGACGAGTTGTGCGGCGGCGTCCTGAGTGCGGGGCCGACTCGGCTGGAGGCCGCGGGTAAGGCGGGCGTCCCCGCCGTCGTGGCACCCGGCTGTCTGGATATGGCCAACTTCGGAGCCCGTGAAACCGTTCCCGAAAAATACGAGGGCCGAAACTTTTACCTGCACAACCCACAGGTAACATTGATGCGGACCACCCCCGAGGAATGCTCCCGACTCGGCGAAATCTTGGCCGAGAAGGTGAACGCCTACTCGGGTCCCGTCACCGTGATGCTGCCTGTCCGAGCGATCAGCGTCATCAGCGCCGAGGGGCAACCATTTCACGATCCCGCGGCTGACCAAGCCTTGTTCGCCGCCATCAAGACGAAGCTTTCTGCGGACGTCGAACTGCTGGAAATCGATGCCGAAATCAACGCCCCTGAGTTTTCCGAAGCCTGTGCCCGAGCCCTCCTCGAAAACCTTGGTAAAACCTAAACCTCGACAATCTAAGCGAAGCCTTGCCGAATGAGCGAATCCACCGAAAAACCCGCGCCCGCCGATGCCATCGATCCGCGTTTCCCCTCGATCGACCTCCTACGAGAAGGGGCACGCCGACGAATGCCGCGCTTTGCCTACGAGTACTTGGCGGGCGGTTGCTTCACCGAAATCAACCTGGACCGAAACACCCGGGAAATTCGGGAAGTTCAGCTCAAGCCCTGGTACCTGCGCGACTACGCCGGCGCCGATCTCTCGACCAACCTGTTCGGGAAGACCTATGACGCTCCCTTTGGCGTGGCACCTATCGGCTTGCAGGGCTTGATGTGGCCCCGGGCGACGGAGATTCTTGCCAAGGCGGCTCACGCCGGCAACGTGCCCTTCATCCTCAGCACCGTGGCCACCGCAAGCATTGAGACGGTCGCCGAGCTGACGGAAGGCAACGCCTGGTTTCAACTCTACCACCCGACGGAGGATGATCTACGGGACAAGCTCCTCGACCGAGTCGCCGCCGCCGGCCTGCCCGTACTCGTCATTCTGGCGGACACCCCCACCTTCGGTTGGCGTCCGAAGGAGATTCGCAATGGCCTCTCCATTCCACCCAAGATGTCCCTCCGCAACGTCTTGCAGATGATGACTCGGCCGACTTGGTCCTTCGGTCAACTTTTCGCCGGCGTTCCGGAATTCAAGACCATGAAGCCCTACGTGCCCAAGGGCTTGAGCATGAAACACCTTGGCCTCTTTATGAACAAGACCTTTTCAGGCCGCCTCACGGCGGACAAGATAGCGGCCATCCGGGACCGCTGGAAAGGCAAGCTTGTGGTCAAGGGTATCGTCAACCCCGAAGACGCGGAAAAGGCGATCGGTCTTGGCGTCGACGGGCTCATCGTCTCGAACCACGGAGGCCGGCAGTTGGATATTGGGCAATCGACGGTCAAGCCGCTTGCCGCACTTGCCGAAGAGTTCGGGAAACGCGCGACGCTGATGCTCGACAGCGGCGTCCGCAATGGTCCCGATGTAGCTTGCGCCCTCGCCTGCGGGGCCGAGTTCGCCTTCCTCGGTCGCTCCTTCATGTATGGCGTCGGTGCCTTGGGAGCGAAGGGTGGCGACCACGTGATGACCCTGCTGAAGCGGCAACTGCGCCAAGTCATGGAGCAAGTCGCCTGCGAGCGCGTGACGGATTTCCCCGCCCACCTCGTCCGTTCCCCGTCCGCCGCGAATCAGCAAGGCGGTGGGGAGCGGAGGCTATAAGTTTCTTGACCGGAGAAGTTGCGAGGCTATCCTTGCATTTTCCCTTTTTTCAAGGGATTGCCGGGATAGCTCAGTTGGTAGAGCAACGCATTCGTAATGCGTAGGTCGTCGG